>JBJTUI010000044.1:0-20302 GCA_046080625.1 Elainella sp.
ACCTGATGTTGATTGGGCAGTTGATCAGGTTTGCTTCAATCGAGTCTTTGTGCCACAGACGCTAACAGCGGGCTATCTGCGAATGCTGAACTTAGAGGAAACCGCGATTGCCGCAGTGCTAACCGCAATTGCCACCTATGACCCAACTCAGGCGATTGTGGCGCTAGTAGTTGGCAACGATGATGTCGATATTAATCTGCTGCAAGATCTGGCAGTTTCTCCTATAGACTGCTATCAGCAAGTGCAGCGTCGCTGGCCAGAGTTTCAGCCCAACCTCACCACTGAAAGGAGTTCTCCATGAATGATGCAACTGATGCAATGGACTGGCAGCAGGACTTTATTGCCACCAATTTGCTGGTCATTGGCTACAACACCTGGGCGGGATACCTGAGCAGAGGACGCGGCGCAATTATTTGCAGTACCAACTCCCCAGCGGTTGGCGTTGCTGGAGAATCCTTCCGCACTTATTTTATCCAGCGCTCTCGTCTCGCGCCCTTTTTGAATGCTTGGCTGGCAGCTCCTGATACGGTGATTCTGCGTCATCACTTTATGAACGCCCACATTTTAGAAGCAGTGGATACTTATAACCCAACAACAGAGCTGGTGTTTCTGCTGGAATCATTCAATCAGGTCACATTCTTTTACTTAAAGAACATACCCATTAGACCACCTCAATGCTACGAACAAGTCTGTAAAAGCTGGGAAGAGTTTCAGCCAGCGGTTTGTACAGTGCAGGAGGAGAGCTTACACAACCGCTGATCGATGGTCAGGAAGTCTTCCAACCCAATCACTTATTCAAACCATGCTCAAGCATTACCTGCATCGTTCTGGACAGATCTCCACATCGGTTCATCCATTCGTCAGGCAAGAAGCACTCCGTCGGTCTAAACCTTTGCCGCAACTCGCGCTGTTAAAATGACGCAGCAGATTCAGAAGTTCGTTATCTCTGGGCTTCAAGCTATGCTTTCGCAAAAACATTGAGTGGTAGTGAATTCATATCATCCGAATCGCTAAATATGATCAACTTTTTTTCATTGGTAATTGTGCTTCTACTTGTCCTGCTGCTTGGACTAGCGCTTTACCTGCTATTTCCTCGCAAGTATCAGTCTGCCGATTCCGTTGCTAATTCTTACGATGATTGGACAAACAATGGCATCCTGGAATTTTACTGGGGCGAACATATACACCTAGGGCACTATGGCTCGCCACCTCGCCGCAAAGATTTCATTGCTGCCAAGCATGATTTTGTGCATGAAATGGTGCGCTGGGGCGGCCTCGGTCGCCTGCCTGCCGGGACAACCGTTCTAGACGTGGGCTGTGGGATTGGTGGCAGTAGCCGGATTCTGGCGCGAGAGTATGGTTTTGCTGTGACTGGAATTACCATCAGCCCGCAGCAGGTTAGACGCGCTCAAGAACTCACGCCCCCAGAGGTCAACGCTCAGTTTAAGGTAGATGACACATTTCTAACCGCTGGTTGCCGCTGGTCATAGTGCGTCGGCTTGTCCTGCACCTGATGATCGGCTGGTTTCCGCTACGGCAAATGCTGCTCAGGCTGATGGTTGGCCTCTGGGGAAAACTGCCTCTATCTCATTCTGGCGCTCCAATCTTGCCCAGACCAGATAGCCTTGCAAATCGAGACTGTTGTGAATCGGGAGAAATAGCTTGACGGATACAAATTTAACTTCGCCCCGCCCTCGCTGGAATGTGATTAGCTTCACGCTGGCGCTGCATCTGGGGGCATTATTTGCACTTATTCCCGGCAATTTTAGCTGGTCTGCCGTGGCGATGATGCTCTTCCTACACTGGTTGACTATTGGGTTGGGGATTTCCCTGGGGTTCCATCGCCTAGCAACCCATCGCAGCTTTAAAGCTGTCAAATGGCTGGAATACTTCTTGATCCTCTGCGGTACGCTGGCCGGACAGGGTGGGGTCAAAGGTTGGGTAGGCTATCACCGTATGCATCACTTACACGCCGATTGTCCGAATGATCCACACGATTCAACACAAGGATTCTGGTGGTGTCATATGAGCTGGTTGATGCATGAAGTGCCAGCGCAGAGCCAATTGCAGCGATTTACCAAAGATGTTGCAAACGATCCATTTTATAACTTCTGCCATCGACACTATATTGCTCTACAGGTTTTGCTAGCAGTTTTGCTTTACCTACTGGGTGGCATACCGTTTGTTGTTTGGGGCATATTCGTCAGACTGTTTGTTGGGTTTCACAGCACTTGTCTCACCAATAGCGCCTGTCACAGATTTGGCTATCGCAATCATGAGACAGCAGATCGCTCGACAAACTGCTGGTGGGTCGCCCTACTCACCTTTGGCGAAGGCTGGCACAACAACCATCATGCAGCTCAAGCATCGGCCCGGTTTGGCTGGCGCTGGTGGGAGATGGATTTGGTCTGGCTCACTATCCGACTGCTGGAGAAAGTGAAGCTGGTGATGAATGTGAAAGTCAACTCAATGCTCGAATCAGAAAGGTGAACCAATGCTGAAACTTAACCCAACAGAGCAGACACGCACCCATGCATTGGATTCTAACAGCCATCTTCTGAAGTTACCCGGTGGAGAACGCTACCTCTACCAGCTTTTTAGCCTGATTGAGACAGGCAACCTAACGGTGACGAATCCAGACGGTAAAGCCTTTCATTTTGGCGATTCAAACGCTGCTCCAGCCTTGCATTTGATCATTCACAATCCTCACACTTACGACCGAGTTCTGGCGTTTGGCACCCTGGGATTCTGCGAAGCCTATATGGAAGGCTGGTGGGATGAAGAGCACAAAAATTTAGTAGAGCTGATTGGCTTATTTCATCGCGAGAACGTCTACGCCAAAGCCAAAAATCGAGTCACGCTGCCCCTGGCTCTGACAGTCATTTCCCAAAGGCTGCGAACAGTGCCGAGCCTGATCCAAAATAGCCGCAAAAATGTGCAGCATCACTATGACTTGGGCAACGATTTTTATCAGCAGTTTCTCGATTCGACACTCACCTATTCCTGTGGCTATCGTCTCCAGACCAGCGATTCGCTAGAGCAGATGCAGCTCCAAAAGTATGAATTGATTTGTCGCAAGCTGGCATTGCAGCCAGGAGATACTCTAATTGACATTGGCTGCGGTTGGGGTGGTATGTTGATCTACGCTGCTGAGCGATATGGCATTTCTGGAACCGGAATTACGCTCAGTCAGCCACAGGCAGAGTTAGCTCAGGAGCGGATCAACCAGAGGGGGCTGAGCGATCGGATTACGATCCAGCTTGCTGACTATCGAGAAGTAGAAGGCAAATTTAATAAGTTTGTCAGCATTGGCATGTTTGAGCATGTAGGCAAAGGAAATTTTGCGACATTTATGCAGAAGATATTCGCTCTCTTAACACCAGATGGAGTTGGGCTGCTGCACACTATCGTCACCCAAAGCAACGAACGCAACGGAGCCTGGGTAGATAAGTACATTTTCCCAGGGGGATATGCGCCTCAGCTCCATGAGTTAACCCAAGAACTGTGGGCTGCCCAGCTCTCAGTAGCGCACTGTGAGAATTTGAAGCCCCACTATGCTGAAACCCTTAAACGCTGGGCAGAAAACTTCACGAATAATCGAGCCAAGATCGCGCTTGATCCACAGCATGACGAACAATTTCTCCGGATGTGGTATCTCTATCTGCAATCTTTTGAAGCGGCCTTTCAATATGGTGGACTACATGTCTATCAGCTTCTGTTTTACAAGGGCAAGCGATGGCAATTGGATCTACCTTTACAGTTTTTCTGATAGAGAAAATGACTTTGCGATGAATTAATCTGTGAGATTTCCAGTTCTTTCTTAGGAGATAAAAACGATGGCAAGAATCATTGGCACGGCTCAAGACGACACTCTAAACGGCACCGACGAGAAAGATCTGCTGCTCGGTTTGGCAGGCAATGATACGCTGAACGGTTTTCCGAATGACGATGTGCTGGATGGCGGTGAGGGCAACGACATCATCAACGGCAATGAGGGAAATGACCGGCTGTTCGGTCAGGCAGGCAATGACATGCTCTTTGGCGATGATGGCAACAATGTTTTGGATGGCGGCGCAGGTAGCGATACTCTCACAGGCGGAGAGGGCAAGGATCGCTTTGTTTTGGGGCGGCTGAGCGTCTACCAAACCACGGGTGGACGGAGTCAAGCGGATGCAGATTTGATCAAAGATTTTGAACCGGGCAAAGATGTAATTGCTCTAGACGACGGGTTGAGCTTTGGCGATCTGTTCATCTTCGAGGATGATGACAATGCGGTAATCTCCGACCTGCTGACCGGGCAGTTTTTAGCCGTAGTTGAAGGGGGCGAGGCTGAATTCCTGCGCTCGTCGAATTTCACAACTCTGGTGCAGCCTGTCGGTCGCTATTCCGACTCATCCACCCCTGACCCTGGCAAAATCGACGCGGGCATTCCAGGTTTCGTAGGCGAGGACGGTGATGGCAAAGTGACGCCAAACAATGCCATCAATCCCATTTTCGTCGCTTGGGCAACAGCAGTTGTAGATTATTCCCCGGCACCGGGCGTCGAAGATCCCTGGCGCTCTCCAGAAAAAGTTTTGGGAGAGGTTTCTCGCACTGATAGCTTCCGAGACATTGTCTCCCTGGGCGATTTAGATGAAGCCCAAATTGCGGCAGGCGCAAAGCCCGGTGAAATTACTCTGTTGTTTGGGTCGGGCATTCGAGATGGCGAAGACGCAGATTTTGTGGTCTTTGAAAACGGCTTTGATAACCGAGGCGGCATTTTTGGTGAATTGGCCTATGTGGAAGTATCGAGCGATGGCGTGAATTTTGCCCGCTTTGCCAGCGAGTCGCTCACAGGCGAACCCGTTCCTGCTTAAGGAGTTTTAGACCCGACAGGCATCTACAATCTCGCGGGCAAGCATGTCAACAATGCCTTTGAGTTTGATGGAGAGTTTTTCGGCGGCTCCTGGGGGACACCGTTCGATTTGGCAACGCTGGCTGATCAAGAAATGGTGATCAGCGGCAAGGTTGATCTTCACGCCATTCGCTATGTCAAATTGATTGATATTCCTGGCAACGGCAGCTTTCTGGACTCCTTCAACAAACCAATCTACGATCCGTTTCCAACTACTGCACCGATTGTCTCTAGTGGCTTTGATCTGGAGGCAGTTGGCGTCGTTCATTCATAGAGACTTGGGTTGAGTGAAGGGAACAAAGGTTTATACAGACTGAAATCCCTTTCCTGAACCATAGCGCACTGTTCTAAACTCGACTCCGTTGGAACCGGGACTGTAGACTGTATAGGTAGCCTGTCCTGGAATTCGGCCAACGCTGCCCACCCCAACGATCTGACGTGCTTTCACTGAAGTTGTCTGAGGCGCAGCCGGTTGATCTAAGGTAGTGGTGGTAGAAGTCAGGCTGCCCTGCTGAATCTGGTACTGGAACGCCAGCCCCGACCGCCCGCAAAACAGAGTGTTGGCATCCATCCGCATCAGGCGGTCTAGCATTTGCAGGGGCATTGTTTCTGGCGTGAGCTGCTCACTGACGCTGACCGTGCTGCCGTGAATTAGCAGGCAGTCCAGTTCAAAGAAGCCAAAGTCCAGCGAGCGCACCCATTCAACAGCATCGCGAGGAATGGCATCCCAGAGCGTTTTGACCATCGCCTTACCGTACTGCTCAATTAGTTCTGTGGGTTCGCCGGTTCGTCCCAGTCCATGCAAAATCAAGAGCTGTTCTTCCCACCAGCCCTGACAGATCTGGGGAACAAGTTCGTTGGAGCGCGGCGTTTGCAGGCGCTGAATCAGCTTGGTGGTTTCAGGTTTAGGCGCAATCACATCGCCCAGAATGTACAGATCCACCACGGGGTGCCGCTGCCGTCGGATGTCTGCCAGAACCGCTTCGTAGGCGGCCAAGTTGCCTTCTATACCGCTCAGAATTGCCCAGACCATCGGAAAGCCTCAGCGCTCACAGACGTGGGTTGGATCATCTGCCCGTTCGGCAAACTCCATCCCCCTAGCCAGACGCCACGCGAAGATAGGCGGCAAGCCTTTTTCCAGAATCGCAGCGCAGGTTTTCTGATAGTCATAGGGTACTTCTCGCAGCGTTACCTGATCTGTATCCCGGTCGTAGATCACATAGGTGGCGTTGGGCCTACCGTGGCGAGGTTCACCTACCGATCCGGCATTCACGATTCGCTTCAGCGGAGTAGAAAATTGCAGCTCTGTTTCAGGATTCTGCATCTGCTTAACACGAATTTGGAGCTGGCTGCCGTCGAGCGTCCGCACGTAGGGCACATGGGTATGGCCACAGAACAGCACGTCAGCTCCGGTGGCCAGAACACGTTCCATCGCTACAAAGGCGTTAACCTCTGGCAGCAGGTATTCGTGCTGATTATGCGGACTGCCATGCACAAAACAGAGGTTGTCGTCCCGCAGGCTCAAAGGAAGCTGAGCCAGAAACTCTCGGACTTCTGGATGAATTGTCTGATTAGTCCAGTCGTGAGCCAGCTTGCCACGCTGCTCTGCCAGCACAGAAGGATAGCTGCATTCACAGGCATTCAACCCTTCCACGATATCTTCATCCCAGCAGCCCTGACAGGTGGGAATATCGAGGCTGCGAATCATTTCTACCACTGCATTGGGATGGGGACCATAGCCAACCAGGTCGCCCAGGCAGTAGATCTGTTCGGCCTGCTGCTTGTCAATGTCTGATAAAACTGCATTCAACGCTTCGTAGTTTCCGTGAATACAGGATATCACCGCAATTTTCACGCCGCTTCTCCTTGCGCTAATAAATCTTTGATCTGCTGCTGGTAGTAGAGAATCGCCTGCTCACTCAAGCAGCAGTCTTGAATGGTCTGAATGATCGCAGCCTGATCCAGCGCTTCCCCCACAATCTCAAGACCGCTGAACCGCTCCGGTCTGCCCTGGAGCCAGCGGGGCAGGTTGAGTTCCAAATAATCTGTCTGAGGCTGACCGGCCCCAAAGGTCCAGTAGAGCGCTCGGCCATCGGCTACATCAAAAATGCCCTTGGCCCGCTGCACAGCGCCATAGGCTCCTTGGATCAGCTCGTACCACAGAGTGCTAAGACTGGGCAAGTCAAACACCTGTCCGGTGAGAACCATGTTCCAGAGCTGTAGAGACGATGGCCGGTCAGTTGCAGCGCCAGTCACCACCAGATCAGCCCAATCGTGCCAGGGGGTTTGTCGCAGTCCGGGCGGCAGGATGGCAACTCGGCGACAGGCTGTCATCTGGTCTGGCAGCATCAGGGAATTCAGATCAAGCTGAAACCCCAGCTCAACGTAGATAGGTTCGGCAGGCGGATGCTCCAGCAGTTCACCCAGCCTGCTAGCGGGCAGCACGGTCAGATTAGGCAGTTCGGCTGCCAGATAGACCGCATCCACCGCCATCTCTCCTGTCCCCAAGTTCAAATAGACCGCTGAAGCTGCGCCAATTTGCTGCTGAATCCAGCTTGTTTTGCCTGCCCCGCAGGGGCCGGATACCAGCGTAATGTTTGAGTCTTGCATTCGGGACATTAACAGTCCTTGAGTTCAGGGGTTTGGTTCAGAATCTGGCTCCGAATGGAAATAAAGTCACGGTAGATTGGCGAATCGAGCTGATCGACTCGAAAGGCTGCGAGATTATGGCAGTTCTGGAACGCCAGCTTGATATTGAAATGGCGCTCTACTGCGCCTCGAATGGCATCTCCACCCACCATTCTGAGCAACTGTGCCCGTGCCGACTCATCAGGCGGAGCAACGGCATGGTTTGCCCAATTCTCGCCCTGCTGGTGGATGCTGTGTGCCAGTTTCTCCACGATATTCCAGGCGTAGGGCAAAGACTGCCGAATCGTTTCAGCAAAGGCTAGCTGATTCACTGCATCTGTTTCTGCCTGCTGCACCAAAGCTGGACTTACATTCAAAGACATAGCTTTTCCTCACGGTTGATCAACTGCAAATTCCCTCCCATGATACAACTAAAATGATAATCATTCTCAGCTTTGTTTGTTCATGCTAAATGCCTCGTCTGCTTTGCCCGAGTCCATCGACCTGGCCATCGTCGGAGCAGGCCCCCAGGCCCTGACTCTGGTGACGCACCTGCTGCAAAAAAAGAAATCGATGCGCGGGCGGTTCCTGGTGCTAGACTCCAGCGGCACTTGGCTGAACCAGTGGAACCAGCAGTTCGCCGCCTTTGAAATCCCCCACCTGCGGTCGCCTGCGGTGCATCAACCCGACCCCAACCCCCATGCGCTGCGCACGTTTGCTGAGCCTCGCCCCCAGGAGCTGTTCCCGCCCTACGACCTGCCGGGAACGCATCTGTTTCGAGAGTTTTGTCAGGACGTGGTCCGTCGCTGGCAGGTGCAGCAGATGGTTTATCCGGCTCAAGTAGTCGGCATCACGCCCCCCTCAGACCGGCGTCGGCCTCGATTTCACCTGCGCCTGTCTACAGGGCAAACCCTGATCGCTCGGCGAGTGGTGCTGGCAAACGGCGGTGCGACTCCGCATCTCCCAGCCTGGGTCAAACAGATCCCAGCGGACTATCCATCCGACCGGTTGCAGCACTCTAGCCAAATCGAGCTGCGTGGGCTACAGGTCCGGGGCGAACGGATCCTGATCATCGGCGGCGGGTTGACCAGCGGGCATCTGGCCTCGGGCGCGATAGAACGGGGTGCCCAGGTGCTGCTGATGTCGAGAAGAACCCTGTATGGAAAGCTGTTCGATGCCGATCCGGGCTGGCTTGGTCCCAAATACCTGAAGGATTTCTGGCTCGAACCCGACTGGTTGAGCCGCTGGCAGATGATTCAGCAGGCCCGCAACGGTGGCTCCATGACGCCCACTCTGCTGACCCAACTGCGCCGCTTGCAGCGAGATGGCCAGGTGACGTTCTACGAACAGTGCCAGGTTGCAGAAGCGAAATGGTCGGGTGCATCCTGGCAGGTCTGCTGCAACAATGCTGCCGTACACAACTGCCTCCACGAACAGCAAATCGACCGGATCTGGTGCGCCACAGGCAGCCAGCTTGATGCTGCTAGCCAGCCTCTGCTGCAATCAGTGCTAGCTGCTCATCCTGTCGAACTGGTGAAAGGGCTGCCGGTGTTGAACGAACATCTGCGCTGGCGAGGCTGCGACCTGTTCCTCATGGGAGGTTTGGCGGCGCTACAGGTTGGACCAACAGCCCGTAATCTCTCAGGAGCCAGGATGGTTTGTGAGCGAATTGTGCCCGCACTGACCAAGGCCAGCCTTGCGGGCTGAGGAGACTATTTCGGCCTGATAGGTTTTGGCATTTCATGAAATCTATTGGATTGCAAACAGATTAGCCTTTAATCGCGATCCGACGGCTACGGCTTGCTTAATTCAACTTTCCTGATTTTCTACCCTAAGACGTATGCAATAGAGTGGCTTGACGGTCAATTCCACAGCCCTCAAAACAGTTTTTAGAAAAGGCTTTCTTAATCGAGCATTCTCACAAGTCTCTGTGCAGTATCCATCGATAGATGAGCTTTCGTGCAGATGTTCAACTAACCCCCTCAGGCCATTCATCTAGCCGCTTCAAGCTGATCTCCGTTCATCTTAAGAGAATATAAAATTTATTTTCAAGCTTAGCATATCCCCCTACCCCGGATTGTGTACTCTCTGATTAAAAAGTATTATTTTGAATTACGTAAGCAATATGTTTAGCTTGTTCCACAATAGGTCTACAATTTTTACCTCAATTTAAGGTTTCTAATACTGTTGAGGTAAACCGAAATTGAGCCATCATTGATATCCTGATTCAGGCTAGATGGTTGAAAATAAGCTCTCTATTCGTCTCGCTCCTTTGATTATGAGAAAGAATGTTGTCCGTGCTCTACTTGCAGTTGCAGTTGCCGCTCTGATCATTCTGCCTAGCTGTGCCCAGCCCCAAACCCAGGCTCCTAAATCTCCAACACTCACATTTTCCTGGTCGCAGGATGTTGGGCCGCTCAACCCGCATCTGTATGGCCCTAGTCAGATGTTCGCTCAGGATCTGATCTATGAACCGCTGGTCAGCTACGACCGGGGTGGCAAGCTTCAGCCCGCGCTGGC
This sequence comes from Elainella sp., assembly GCA_046080625.1. Classification (GTDB taxonomy): domain Bacteria; phylum Cyanobacteriota; class Cyanobacteriia; order Elainellales; family Elainellaceae; genus Elainella. The sequence continues at coordinate 10,043 of JBJTUI010000044.1, forward strand.
CGAAAGCTGGGAAGTATCACCAGACGGTAAGCTGATTACCTTTCAACTCCGACCGGGGGTTCAGTTTTCAGACGGTGCGCCGTTTGATGCTGCTGCTGCCAAGGCAAACTTCGATCAGGTGTTGCAAAACCGCAAGGAGCATGACTGGCTGGGCTTGATCGAGGCGATTGACCGGGTGGAGGTTCAAGGAGACCGCACCTTACAGATGTATCTGAAGACACCCTATTACCCGGCCCTACAAGAACTAACGCTGATTCGTCCGGTGCGTTTCCTTTCGCCCAAAGCATTCCCCGATAGCGGCACAACGGCTGAGGGCATCAAGGCTCCGATTGGCACTGGCCCCTGGGTGCTGGCTGACTACAAGAAAGACGCCCAGGCCGTTTTTAAGCGCAATGAAAACTATTGGGGTCAAAAACCTGCTGTCGAGCAAGTCACGATCAAAATTATTCCCGAAGGCGAAACGCGGGTGCTGGCGTTTGAGAACAGCGAGATTGACATGATCTATGGCAACGGTGAAATTAGCCTTGACTCGTTCAAGCAGCTCCGCGATTCAGGTCAGTATACAGCTGAGGTATCGCCGCCGTTGAACACGCGGGCGATTGCGATCAACTCCAACCGAGGGCCGACCAAAGAGCTGAAAGTGCGGCAGGCAATTCAGCACAGCATTAACAAAGACGCCATTATTTCCGCGATCTTCTACGACACCGAGCAAAAGGCCGACACCTACTTTTCGACTGAAGTGCCCTACGCCAACCTTGGGCTGCAACCCTACGCCTACGACCTGAACCAGTCCAAAACCCTGCTCGACGAAGCGGGCTGGACGCAGGCTAATGACCAAGCTGTTCGCCAGAAAAATGGTCAGCCTCTGACGCTGGATCTGTCCTTCAGCGGTGAGAACAATGTCGATAAGGCGATCGCCGAAGCCGTCCAGGCCGACCTGAAGGCCGTGGGCATCGAGGCCAGGCTGTTGGGAGAAGAAGAGCAGTCCTGGAACGATCGCCAAGCGAACGGCGAGTTCAACCTGATTTTTAACGACACTTGGGGGCCGCCCTACGAACCTCAGGCAATGGTATCTTCGATGCGCGTGCCGTCCCATGCCGACTATGCGGCCCAGCAGGGTCTGCCCATGAAAGCTGAGATCGACCGCAAGATTGGGGAAGTGCTGCTTACAACCGAGGAAGCACCGCGCCAGCAGCTTTACCGCGAAATTCTGACCACGCTGCATGAACAGGCGGTCTATTTGCCGATCTCCTACTCCACAAACATTGCCGTCTTGCACAAGAATCTAGCCGGGTTTGAATTCATGCCCCAGGCGAATCAGGTGCCGCTGAGCAAGCTCAGTAGGTCATAGCCGGTTTCATTTCCGCTCTCAGCGGGCTGAGGAGAGGCTCAACCGTGAATCGAATCTTTGTGAAACTTACCAACCACTATGTTGTCCGCCGCATTCTACAGTTGATTCCAGTACTGCTCGGAATCTCGCTGATTACGTTTCTGTTGATTCAGCTCATGCCCAGTGACCCAGCGGCAGTAGTCCTGCGGGCAGCAAACAATCCGGCCACCCCAGAGTCGATCGCGGCCATGCGGGAAAAGCTGGGATTGAACCGTCCGCTGCCGGTGCAGTATCTTGACTGGCTCTGGCATGTGCTGCGGCTAGATTTTGGGCAGTCTTTTGTCACCGGCAAGCCGGTTTTGCAGGAAGTGATGCAGTATGTTCCGACTACGCTCATCCTCACAGCCTGTGCAACGCTGCTGATTTTTGCGCTGGGCCTGCCGTTGGGCATTTTTGCAGCTTTGTATCGCGATACGGTTTTTGATCAGCTCAGTCGGCTGTTTGCTTACATCGGCGTAGCTATGCCAAGCTTCTGGTTAGGTTTTCTGCTGATGTATCTGTTTAGCTTTAAGCTGGGCTGGTTTCCGGTCACTAGTCGCGGTTCACTCACCGATTGGGTGTTGCCTTCAATAACATTAGCTTGGGCACCAGCGGCTGTCTATGCGCGGCTACTGCGCGGCAGTATGCTCGAAAGCCTCAGCCAAAATTATGTGCTGTATGCCAGAGCTAGAGGTTTATTTGAGCGATTCGTGGTGGTGCAATACGTGCTGAAGAATGCGCTGCTGCCAGTCGTCACGGTGTTTGGGCTTAGCTTTGCTCATCTGCTGTCGGGGACTGTAATTGTAGAAAATGTGTTTGCATTGCCAGGAATGGGGCGCTTTGCAGTCCAGTCGATTCTCAACCGCGACTATCCGGTGATGCAGTGCTATGTCTGTTTAACCGCAGTTCTATTTGTTGTGGTGAATCTGATCGTTGACCTGACCTACAGCTATTTCGATCCGCGCATCCGGTTTGGTAAACAGGAAATCTGAGCATGGCAATTCTGCGAAAACTTCTAGATTATAAGCTGGCTTGTCTGGGCTTGAGCCTGATTTTGCTGCTCGTTCTGACCGCTCTGTTTGCCCCCATCATCGCGCCCCATGACCCCTTGGCGGTCGATCTGATGCAAAAACTTCAGTCACCGAGCAGCCGGTTTCTGTTGGGGACAGATCACCTCGGTCGCTGTATTTTGTCGCGCCTGATCTACGGTTCGCGGGTATCGCTTTCTATTTCCCTGGTGGTTGTCCTGTTCACCACCGCCGTGAGTCTGGTGGTCGGCTTGACGGCTGGCTATGTTGGTGGCAGAGTCGATAGCTGGCTGATGCGGCTGTGCGATGTGTTTTTGGCCTTTCCGGCCCTAATTCTGTCGCTGGCGATTGTGGGCATTCTGGGCGCTGGTGTAGGTAATTTGATTTTTGCGCTGACGGCAACCCACTGGGCTGGCTATGCTCGCATTATTCGCAGTCGAGTTTTAAGCGTTAAGGAAAGTGATTTCATTCAAGCGGCAATTGTTTCAGGAACAAGTAACCCTGCGATTATGCTCAGGCATATTTTACCCTATACGATTGCGGAACTGGCGATTCTGGCTTCCCTTGACATCAGCCACATGATTTTGCACATTGCCGGACTGTCTTTTCTAGGGTTAGGCATCCAGCCGCCCACGCCGGAATGGGGCGCTATGATCAACGACGGACGCGAATATTTCCGCCGGATGCCCGAACTGATGCTGTATCCTGGTCTGATGATCTTTCTGACCACCCTGGCCTTTAGCCTGGTTGGAGATGTGTTGCGGGACGTGCTAGACCCCCGCATGGAGCAACAAAGGCAAGCTGAACTTCTAGAAACCAAACTGCAAAATGGCTGAAGCGGTGCTGACTGTAAATCAATTGCAGGTTGCCTTCTCAACGCGCCCGATCGTGCGAAACGTGAGCTTCCAGCTATGTCCTGGTCAGGTGCTGGGGATTATTGGTGAGAGCGGCAGCGGCAAGAGTGCGACCTGCCTTTCAATGCTGGGCCTGCTACCAGGAGCAACGGTTCAGGGCAGCGCTCGACTCTCAGGACAGGAGCTAATCGGGCTAACGGCGGCTGAACTGCGTCCAATTCGCGGCCCCAAAATCGGCATGATTTTGCAAAATCCGGTCAGCTACTTCAACCCGATTGCGACAATCCAGCGACAGTTTATCGAAACCCTGCAATCCCACCGTACCCTTTCTGATTCTGCCGCTCGTTCCGTTGCCGTTGAGCGATTGATTGCCGTTGGCCTTCCCGATCCGCTGCGGGTGCTGCGTCAGTTTCCGTTTCAATTGAGTGGCGGAATGCTGCAACGGGTGATGATTGCAATTGCGCTCTCCTTGCAGCCCCAGGTGCTGATCGCCGACGAGCCAACCACGGCCTTAGACGTAATCACCCAAATCCAAATTCTGGGATTGATCAAGCAGCTTCAGCAGCAAACCCACTGTGCCCTGCTGCTTGTTACCCATGACCTGGGGGTGATTGCCCAACTTGCCGATCGGGTTGCCGTGATGCGAAACGGTGAGCTGGTCGAACAAACCAGCGTCGAACAACTGTTTGACAGTCCGCAGCATCCCTACACGCAAACGCTGCTGGCTTCTCGGTTAACCCAGCGCCAGAGAGTCAGACGATGAGCCTACTATCAGTGCGGCAGGTTTCTAAAACCTATGAATTACGGCTGGGCTGGAGCGGCAAAATCCAGCGGATTCTCGCTCTGCAAGATGTGTCGCTCGACATTGAAGCCGGGAGCTGTTTGGGCGTAGTCGGAGAAAGCGGCGCTGGTAAAAGTACGCTGGGGCGGATGGTGCTGGGGCTGGAAAAGCCCGACTGCGGCGAGATCTGGTTTCAAGGTCAGGAACTGGGCCGAATTCCATCTCAGGCGCTGCGAGCAGTACGGCGCGAGATTCAAGTTGTGTTTCAAGATAGCTTCAGCGCCGTCAATCCGCGATTCAAAGTCAGGCAAATTATCGGCGAACCGATTTGCAACTACCTGAACAAAACTGCTGGTGAGGCAGCAGAGCAAACCATTCAGCTTCTAGAAACTGTAGGTTTAACGGCTGCCGATGCCGATAAGTATCCCCATCAGTTTAGCGGCGGCCAGTTGCAGCGCGTCACCATTGCCCGCGCCATCGCCCTCAGGCCAAAACTCGTTGTCCTAGATGAGCCGGTTTCCAGTTTAGACATGACGATCCAGGCCCAAATTCTGGATCTATTGCTTGATCTCAAGCAGCAGTATCAGCTCTCCTATCTATTCATCACTCACGATCTGGCGGCAGTTGCCTACCTCGCTGATCGCTTTGCCGTGATGCACAAAGGGGCAATTGTTGAATCGGCTGATTCCTTAGATTTGAGCAAACTCCAGCATCCCTATTCGCAGCAGTTGATCGCCGCTCAGCTTCCGGCCCATCCCCGCGATCGCTCTCCGAGCGGCGCGTAGCGCCATCGCAAATCCCTGATACAGTCCCCAAGCCGTTCTGCAAAACCACGATGAACCCCATGACTAATCATCTGCTTAAGATTAACTGGCACCACTGGCTTGAGCGCTGGGATCTTCAGCAATCTGGCTATTTGCCCTATCGCGAAGAGCGGTTTCAGGTCATGCTCGACACCCTGGCCCATTTGCTGCCCGAATCGTTTGTCGCGATTGATCTGGCCTGCGGTCCCGGTGCGATTAGCCAGCGCTTGCTGCATCGATTTCCCCAGGCTACCGGCATTGCGATCGATTACGACCCGGTGCTGCTGGCGATTGGTCAGGGTGTATTAGGAACAATGGACAACCGGCTGCGGTGGATTGAGGCAGATTTGGCCGAGGATGCTTGGATTGAGCAGCTTGGCGTTACCCAAGTCGATGCCGTTCTCACCACAACCGCTCTGCACTGGCTGCCCATCGATCGACTGGTGCATCTTTACCAGAAGCTGGGTCAGATTGTGCGCCCAGGAGGTATCTTCCTCAACGGAGATCATCTCTACTTCCAACCACACCTGCTGACCTTCCGCCGCTTAGCTGGAGCAGTGCAATCCCAGCAGGAACAGCAGGCGTTCCGGGTCAGAAACCAGGAAGACTGGCAGCAATGGTGGCAGGCGATCGGGCAGGAGGCAGAATTCAAAGATTTGTTGGCAGAACGAGACCGACGCTTTCAGCCCCGATTCACCGAGTATCAGCCAACGCTGGCGATTCATCAGGCAGCCCTGCAAGAAGCGGGATTTCAAGAGGTGAGTACGATCTGGCAGCGATTTGATGATCGGATTCTACTGGCAGTGCGCTGAGTCTCAAAGGCCTTACTCAACCTGCTCGGTACAGGGTTCGCAGAGGCCAAAGAATTCCAGCGTGTGATAGTAAATTTTGAAGGGCGTTGAGGGCTGCAAATGGTCGCTCAAGGCTTGGACAGGACAGCAATCGAGCGGGAAAGATTGACCGCAGTGCAGGCAGGTTAAATAGTGCTGATCGGATTCGACGGAACTGTAGAGCGATTCCCCATTTGCCCCGGCTCGGCTCTGGATTAATCCACGCAGTTTTAAGGCTTCCAGCGCCCGATACACCGTTGCCAGCCCAATCGGCTGACGCTCTCGCAGCAGGCTGTACAACTCCTGAGCCGAAAGCGGGGCAGAACGCTGACCCAGAACATCCAGCACTATCTGTTGATTCCGAGTTAAGCGAGACATCGCCGGAGGGTTCGGACTTTTTTGAGCCAGAGAGTCACTTTTCACGGCACCTGCTGTAGAATAGGCGAATGATTATCATTTTCATTATACCCTATGCTGCCGACTGAATCTGCTGAACTGCCAGTCCTTCAGGCTGAGTCTGAGGGGCAGTCTGAGGGGCAATCTGAGCAGCCCGTGCCAGTGATGCAGCCTCGGCGGCTGCGGCGCACCGAAACTCTGCGGCGAATGGTGCGAGAAAATCTGCTGCGAGTCGAAGATTTGATCTACCCGCTGTTTGTCATGGAGGGTGAGGGCCAGCAAGAAGCCGTTCCTTCGATGCCCGGTTGCTACCGCTATACGCTGGACTTGCTGTTGAAGGAAGTGAAGCAAGCTGACGAATTAGGAATTGGCGCGATTGCTCTATTTCCCCTGATTCCCCACCATCAAAAGGACAACGCAGGCACGGAAAGCTATAACCCCAACGGCTTGATTCCTCGTGCCATTCGAGCGATCAAGCAAACCGTTCCCAATATTCTGGTGATTACCGACGTTGCCCTTGACCCCTACAGCAGCGAAGGCCATGACGGTATTGTGCAGGATGGCAAGATTCTCAACGATGAAACGGTCGCGGTGCTGGTGAAACAAGCCCTGATGCAGGCAGAAGCTGGAGCCGATCTGGTCGCTCCCTCAGATATGATGGATGGCCGGATTGGAGCGATTCGGCAAGCGCTGGATGCTGAAGGCTGGGTTGATGTGGGAATTCTGGCCTACTCGGCGAAATATGCTTCAGCCTACTATGGGCCGTTCCGCGATGCGCTGGATTCAGCTCCCAAGTTTGGCGACAAGCAGACCTACCAGATGGATGCAGCAAACGCTAGAGAGGCGATCAAAGAAGTCGAGCTGGATATTGCTGAAGGAGCCGACATGGTGATGGTGAAGCCGGCATTGGCCTACCTGGATATCATCTGCCGAATCAAGCAATCTACCAATCTACCGGTTGCAGCCTACAACGTCAGTGGGGAATATGCCATGATCAAAGCCGCAGCGGCCCAGGGCTGGATTGATGAGAAAAAGGTGATTTTGGAAACGCTGACGAGTATGAAGCGCGCTGGGGCAGATCTGATTTTGACTTACTTTGCTAAAGAGATGGCGTTGATGTTGCGGTAGGTTGTTTGTCTCTTTGGACCAAACACCAAGCTAATTCCGCCGAAGATGTGTGAGCAAGCGCTGAGCAGAGCGGCTGGCTGCCTTCGGTCGCGTCAAAATTCCCTGAGAAGGGCTAAACAATAGTGCGACTAGAAACAGTAAACAAACGACCAAGACAATCGCCGCTCCAGAGGGAATATTCCAGTAGTAGCTGATGTACATACCGCTAATGCTGGCTATTACACCAAAAACTGCGCCAAGCATCATCATCTGATGGAGTTCTTTGACCAGCAGGTAAGCAGTAATAGCAGGACCAATCAGCAGAGCTACAACCAGCACTACACCCACAGCCTGCATACTGGCAATAATGGTCAAGGTGATGGCCGCATTTAATCCCACCTGAATCCAGGTGACGGGCAGCCCCATTGCTTGAGCAGCTAGGGGATCAAAGGTGTAGAACAGAAGTTCGCGATAGAAGATAAACACGACGAACAAGACTGCAACCGCAATCGCCAGCGTCCGGATCACATCGCTACCCGTCACCGACAGGATATCACCAAACAAAAAGCTGTGCAGATCCAGCTTGCTTTTCAGGATCGTGATTAAAGCGATGCCCAAGGCCAGAAATCCAGAAAAGACCAGCGCCATCGCCACATCAACTTTAATCCGCGACTGAGCCTGAATCCAGGCAATCACAAAAGTGCTAATCGTGCCGGAAATAAAAGCGCCGATAAAGATATCAACACCCAGGAAAAAGGCGATCGCCAATCCCGGCAGCACCGCATGGGCAATCACATCGCCCAGCAACCCCATGCGCTGCACGATTAAATAACTGCCAATCACCGCGCAGAGAACGCCCATGATCACGGCAATGGCGATCGCGTTTCGCATGAACTCGAAGCCCAGCGGTTCTAATAGCCCATTTAGCATTATTTCTCCTTGCGCTCCAAAAGAATCACGCTCTCGCCGTAGGCTTCTCGCAGATTTGCCGCCGTAATCACTTCATCCCGCGACCCTTCGGCAATCAGCTGTTTATTTAGCAACAGAAAGTGGTCATAGACCTGCGTCGTTGCGCCAAGATCATGACTGATCACCAGCAGCAGCTTTCCAGCTGACTTCAGTTCCCCAAACACCTCAAAAATCACCGCCTCGGTTTTCTTATCTACCCCCACAAACGGCTCATCAAAAAAGAACAGCTCTGCCTGTTGGGCCAAGGCCCGCGCCAGAAACACGCGCTGCTGTTGCCCCCCAGAGAGTTCGCCAATCTGGCGATCGCGCAAATCCCACATGCCAACTCGCTGCAAAGCGGCCTGCACCAGCTCTTTTGACTGCCGACTGGGAAACCGCGACCAGCCCAAATGCAGCGTCCGAGCCATCATCACCACGTTCCACACGGTTACAGGATAATCCCAGTCGATTTGCGAGCGCTGGGGCACATAGGCCACGCTGCCCAACTGCTGCTTCAGCGGACGAGAGTGAAACGTCACCACCCCATGTTCCGCCGGAACCAGGCCCAGAATTGCCTTAACCAGGGTACTTTTCCCGGCTCCGTTTGGACCAATAACTCCAATCAACTGCCCAGACTCCAGACAGAAGCTGACATCCTCGACGGCACTGACTCCTCGATAGTTAACAGCCAGATCGTGGACTTCCAGCATAAAGAAAAGTGAAAATGGTTATCATTATCTTAGGCTTATCTTACGATCAAAGCCATAGACCCAGCAGGAGTTCCCTGGAGTGAGCCACGTTCTGTAGAAGCAGGAGCAATCGCAATGAGCAATACCGCAATCGACTCTGTCCCCGTCACCGTGCTGACTGGCTATTTGGGCGCTGGCAAAACCACGCTGCTGAATCGGATTTTGACGCATGAGCATGGCAAGAAAGTAGCTGTGATTGTCAACGAGTTTGGGGAAGTCGGGATTGACAACCAGCTCATCATTGATGCCGATGAAGAAATCTTTGAGATGAACAACGGCTGTATCTGCTGTACAGTGCGCGGCGACCTGATTCGGATTATCAACAATTTGATGAAGCGGCGGCATAAGTTCGATCACTTGGTGATTGAAACCACAGGATTGGCCGATCCGGCTCCGGTAATCCAGACGTTTTTTATGGATGAAGATGTGCAGTCGCAGACCCATCTGGATGCAGTGGTGACGGTTGTGGACGCAAAACATATTGCTCAGCATTGGGATGCCGAAGAAGCGCAAGAGCAAATTGCCTTTGCAGACGTGGTTCTGCTCAACAAAACCGATTTGGTGACGCCACCCGCCCTGGAAGAGCTGGAAAGTCGGATTCGCGGCATGAATGCGCTGGCCAAGATCTACCGCACTGTGGATGCCCAGGTGGAAATGAACGCGCTGCTGGGGGTTGGAGCCTTCGACCTAAATCGCGCCCTGACGATTGACCCGGATTTTCTGGGCGAATTGGCGCATGAGCATGATGAAACAGTCGGGTCGGTGGCGATTGTTGAAACCGGTGCAGTTGACGGCGAGCGGCTGAATCAATGGCTAGGGCAGCTCCTGCAAACGCAAGGTCAGGATATCTTCCGCATGAAAGGCATTCTGAATATCGCCGGAGAAGATCAGCGCTTTGTGTTTCAGGGCGTGCATATGCTGTTTGATGGCAGGCCAGATCGTCCTTGGAAATCGGACAGTGAACGTAAAAACGAGCTCGTTTTTATTGGTCGCAATCTGGGCAAAGCCGAGCTGAGAGAAGACTTTCGAGCCTGCCTAGTCGAGTAAATTAATTCTGCCCTAACAGCAGCGCCCCTAGCCATACAGGGGCGCTTTTCTGTCGCTAAGCAGTTTCATTAATGTCTAGATTGGGTAGATATCATTTCAGGGACGCTATGTCCATGTCCACAAAGAGGGCTTGTTCTGAGGGCGAAACTCCAGAATGCTAGCGCCCACGGGTTGGCATTTTGCCTTGTCCTGAACCGAAAATTTTAAGATTTTCTTTCTGGAATGATTGAATGAGCTTGTGTATGATTAATTGTAAAATTGAGACCCTTTTTCCCAAGGGAAAGTTGTGCTATTTTGTACAGCAGAGTCTGTAAAACTATTTCGGAAATCTAAATATTGTGAATTTAT
>JBJTUI010000045.1:0-5565 GCA_046080625.1 Elainella sp.
CGCTGCTCTAGAAATTCTGGGGGCGCTCAAGCGGCCAGAAACGCCGCAGGCTGCTTTTCAGCTCCTGGTAGATCTCCAGCTCTGGAGCCTGCACGAGAATCTGTTTCTGCGTCGGAGTCAGATCCCTACCCAGTTCTCTAGCAGGGTTGTAGACATGAGCCAGAGCCGTCTTTTGGAACCGCCTGCCGACCCAGACAGCCAGCGTCTCGACCTAACTCACCTCAAGGTCTACACAATTGACGACGAGAGCACCCGCGAGATTGACGACGGCCTCAGCGTCGAATTTTTGCCGGAGGGTCAGCAGCGGATCTGGATTCATATCGCCGACCCGACTCGCTGGCTGTCGCCTGGAGACGAGCTAGATCTGGAAGCCCGCCGCCGCTGCACCACGATCTATTTGCCCACCGGCATGATTCCGATGTTTCCTTCGGAACTGGCGACTGGCCCCATGAGTCTGAACCAGGGGCAGGTCTGCACGGCTCTCAGCTTTGGCATAGTGCTGGATGGGGCGGGCGCAGTGCAGGACTATCAGATTCACGCCAGTTTGATCAAGCCGACCTACCGCCTCACCTACGACGATGTGGACGAGATGCTGGAGTTGGGCATCCAGGCCGAGCCCGAGCTAGAGGCGCTGGGAGTTTGGAGCAAGAAGCGCGAGGCTTGGCGGCGCTCCCAGGGGGCGATCAGCATCCACATGCCCGAGTCGTCGATCAAGGTGCAGGAAGACGAGATCACGATTTCGCTGCTGGAGGATTCGTCCTCGCGCACCCTAGTAGCCGAAATGATGATTCTAGCTGGAGAAGTGGCCGGTCGCTATGGCGAGGCCCAGGAGCTGCCCCTGCCCTTCCGCGGCCAGTCCCAGCCCGAACTGCCCTCCGAAGAGGAGCTTTTGAAACTTCAGCCCGGCCCGGTGCGCGACTGCGCGATTCGCCGCTGTATGCCCCGCAGCGAGGTCAGCATTACGCCCCTGCGCCACGCCAGTTTGGGCCTTGATACCTACACCCAGGTGACTTCGCCGATTCGCCGCTACACCGACCTGCTGGCCCATTTCCAAATCAAAGCCCATCTGCGCGGTGAAGCCCTGCCCTTTTCGGCAGAGGCCACCAAGGAGCTGATCCAGACGGTCAGCAATACGGCCTATGAGGCAACTCTGGTGGAGCGCCAGACGAATCGCTACTGGAGCCTGGAGTACCTGCGGCGGCATTCAACCGAAGTCTGGCACGCCCTGATGCTGCGCTGGCTGCGGGAGCACGAAAATTTGGGCCTGGTGCTGCTGGAGGACCTGGGCCTGGAGATGGCGATGCGGTTCAGTCGCTCCGTTGAACCGGGAGACCGACTCGACATCAAGGTGGTCTACGTCGATCCGCGCCAAGACATTATTCAATTCATGGAAACTTCCCAGTCGCTTCAGCAAGCTACGGTTTCGTAGAAAAGCAGTTGCCCATCCCCGGTCCTTCCCCCAATTTAGGGGAAGGGAGTTGTTGAAGCAGGTAGGTGGGATAGGAATTCAGCCTGTCTAAGGAGTCTTGTAAAAATAACCTGAGCAGGCAAGGGGCTTAAGCCCCTTGTTCAAGCCAGTAGACCGATCCAGGTGATCAACTTATTCGTACAAGCTGCCTAAACCTTTTTCAGCCAGCTAAACATGGCCCGCAGGTCTTTCCCGACTTCTTCGATCGGGTGTTCTGCTTCCTGGCGGCGCATGGCGGTGAAGCCGGGTTTTCCAGCCTGGTTTTCCAGCACAAACTCGCGAGCAAACTGGCCCGACTGGATCTCGCTGAGGATTTTCTTCATCTCGGCGCGGGTGGCGTCGGTGACGATCCGGGGGCCACGGGTCAGGTCGCCATATTCAGCCGTGTTGGAGATGCTGTCGCGCATTTTGGCCAGACCGCCTTCCACGATCAGATCCACGATCAGCTTCACCTCGTGCAGGCATTCGAAGTAGGCCAGTTCCGGCTGGTAGCCCGCGTTCACCAGGGTTTCAAACCCGGCCTTGATTAGGGCGCTGAGGCCACCGCAGAGCACCACCTGTTCGCCAAACAGGTCGGTTTCGGTTTCTTCCCGGAAGGTGGTTTCCAGAATTCCGGCTCGGGTGCCGCCGACTCCCTTAGCATAGGCCATGGCCCGGTCGCGAGCTTGGCCGGTCGAGTCTTGATAGACAGCAAACAGGCAGGGGACGCCTTCGCCCTGAGTGTAGGTGCGCCGAACTAGATGACCTGGACCTTTGGGGGCCACCATCACCACATCCACATTGGTAGGCGGCACGATCTGGGCGAAGTGAATATTAAACCCGTGGGCAAAGGCCAGCACGTTGCCCTCTTGTAGGTTGGGGGCAACTTCCTGCTTATAGATCTGGCCCATGACTTCATCGGGCAGCAGAATCATAATAAAATCGGCGGCAGCAGCGGCATCTGCGACAGATTTCACCGTCAGCCCTTCTGCTTCTGCTTTGGCGGCGGACTTGCTGCCGGGATAGAGGCCAACCACCACATTCATGCCGCTGTCTTTCAGGTTGAGGGCATGGGCATGGCCTTGCGAGCCGTAACCGATAATTGCGATCGTTTTTCCGGCTAACAGGTCCAAATTGGCGTCAGCATCGTAGTACATCCGGGCCATAGAATTTCTCCGTCCGCAAGCTTGTTGATTGAAGTGCAGGTATGCAAGTGTTAGATCATATCAAAAACTCAGCCTGCACAGGCAGCTTTGTCGCAAACGCTCGCAAACGGACAGAGCGGCGGAGTAACTGATCGGGTAATTGCAAGAGGAGAATCAGGTTGATTCAAGCATGGCGCTGCAATCCAATCTAGCTAATCTAGACGGTTCAAACCCAAACGCTAGGGCTGGGCGGGCGGCGGATTCAGGGGTTTAACAGGTGAGGTGGGTGCAGTAGGGCTGATAGGACTAGTATGGGGACTGGCTTCTGGACTGGCTTCTGGGCTAACCGTTGGCAGTAGAGGCCGCATCAGCAGGAAGCCTGCGCCAAAGGCCCCCACAATAATCGCCAGAATCGTCAGCACCAGCCAGAGACCGCCCAGACGACTGGTTTTGTGGCTATTGGTAGCCAATCCTGGCTCCGGGACTACGGGTTCGGAATGGGCCGCCCCATGGGGCTCATGGGCTGAGCGCAAATTGGCGGCAATGGCGCTGGCTGCTGCTGTTTCTTCCCAGGTGGGCCGGGCCGGGTCGGGGGTTGGGTCGGGCAGGCCGTTCACCCAGGGCTGAAGCGAGAGCACCGAGTGAATTATGCGCTGCATTTCCTGGCGCAGCAGCTGGTTTTCGCGGTTGAGCTGTTGGGTTTTGCCGTTGAGTGAATCGACCATGGCACGGGTGGCCTGGAGTTCGGCAGCCAGCTCCCGATAGACCGAGATTGGCACCGAAGCGGCTGGGGCAACTGGCTGTACGGCAGGGGGACGAGCGGTGGATTTGGGTTGATTTGATTTCATGGAGCCTAGCAAAAATGCCTGAATCGGCAGGAAAAATCTATGCCCATGAATCTTAGTTGAAGTTCAATTTTTTGGCATAGTCTTCAGCCGGAGTTTTGCAGAGCCTTTGGCTGGTTTGTAGATTGGAGGCTGTAGGTCAACCAGATCTATTCCGGCAGGTACAGCTCGTCCAAAATCTCGGTTTCCGAATAGGGGCAGGCAGAGGGGAAAGCTGCTAATCCTGTTTCTTGAATTGCCAGATCCATCGCAGCATCGTAAGATTCGGCAATTGCTTGGTCTAAGCAGGGTCTGAGGCTGGGGTTGTCTTGAAGCAGGCGTTCCACCTCGCGCCGCTGCACCCGCAGCGTTGACTGCCAGCTGCCGCTCCGTTTAGCTGGCTGATACTGCCACTTCAGCAGATGTCCGACCAAAACTGCCAGCCTGTGACGCAGTTCGCGCCGCTCTTGCCTACCCAATGATTCAATTTCCTCAGCCAAATTTTCTAGATCCAAAGATGCCAGCTTGCCTGCTCTCAAAAGCTGCGCTTGCTCCTGGGTCCAAGCGTAAAAGTCAACCTCGTAGGCAGTCATGACCTTGACCTCCACCGCAGTTTCTTGAATCTAGATCTCAATTATCTTCAGCATTCGGTTCTGCTGCTAGTCAAACTGTTTCAACCAGCCCCGCTGCATCAGCCGATCCAGCAGCCAGGCGGCCATACCAAACAGCAGCAGGCTTTCCACAATTTTGAAGCCCGCCAGACCATAGGCATCGCTCAGGTCAACCTGGGCCAAACCGCGCACCAGCCCAAACGCCAGCACTGCACCCGATTGCAGGTGAGAGTTGCGGTCGTTGCGCACCACATAGCGATAGGTGACACCAAACAGGAAGCCGCTCAGCAGGGCCACCCCCGACTGGAACAGCAGGTCAAAACTGGGTAAATCAATCAGCTCTTGCAGAAAAGATGTGCTTGCGCCTGACCCGGCCTGGGAAATGATGCCATCAAGCCAGGGCTGATAGAGCCTGCTGAGAGCCACTCCGGCCCAGAAGACACCCGTCGCGGCTAGGGCTCCAACCAAGCCTGCTTTGAGAGATTCGACGCGCTCAGCTGCTTGATTCATGGGGCTGCTTGATCCATGGTAAGTAGAGATAGACTTCAGGACGCCTATTCATGAACGTTACCATTATCGGCTGCGGTTATGTCGGTACCGCCGTCGCGCAACAGTGGCAGAAACAAGGGCAGAAACAGGGGCAGCAGCAGGGAACCGTTACCGTCACAACAACTTCCCCGTCGCGGCTGTCGCAGCTGGAATCTGTCGCCAATCGAGCAGTTCTCCTATCTGGCAGCAATCTGGCCGGACTGCAAACCCTGCTAGCCGATCAGCAGGTGGTGGTGCTCAGCGTTGGGGCTCGCGACCGCTCTGCCTACGAAGCCACCTATTTGACCACGGCAAAAAATCTGGTCACAGCCCTGCAAACCAACGCAACTGTGCAGCAGGTGATCTATACCAGCAGCTACGGCGTCTATGGTGATCACCAGGGCAACTGGGTGACGGAAACCTCGCCCCTCTACCCGGCCAACCGCAACGGCGAAATCCTGGCCGAGACTGAACAAATTTTGCTGAGTGCGGCCTCAGAACAGCGCCAGATCTGTGTCCTGCGGCTGGGTGGCATCTACGGGCCGGGTCGGGAGTTGATCAAAATTTTTGGCAATGTGGCGGGCACAACCCGTCCGGGCGACGGCAGCGATGTCAGCAACTGGGTGCATCTGGAGGACATTGTGGGCGCAATTGACTTTGCCCGCCGCCAGCGGCTTTCAGGAATTTACAACCTGGTGCAGGACGAGCCAATCTCTACGGGCGAACTGTTCGACCAGCTTTTTGCCAAACATGGTTTGCCATCTGTCACCTGGGACAGCAGCCAGACCAGCCCCCGGCCCTACAATGCCCAGGTTTCGAATCAAAAATTGCGCCAGGCGGGATACCAATTTCAGCATCCCCGACTGGAGCCGTGACTAAAGCTGCCCTAGCCTAGCGATTGCTGGCCACCAGGTCAGGAACGGGTTCGGCAGCAACAGCAGGTTCAGCCGTCACCAGCCGCCGGTTCTGCTGCTCCTGGTAGACCAGTGCCACCAGATGCACCACTGAAA
>JBJTUI010000046.1:0-4424 GCA_046080625.1 Elainella sp.
TGGCAGATCGTGATTGTGGTCAAATCCAGCGCAACGCAGTGCGGTTATGAACAATTTCTGCAAGAATTGAAGCAGTTATTGCGCAGTGCTGAGGTGATCGATGGGTATTAAGGAAGAGGTTTACTACGAAGGTGGCCCCCACATTGGCGATCTGATTATCAACCTGCTGTTGGGGCTGACGGTGATCTGTCTACCGCTGACGGTTGGAGCCATTACGCGGGCGCTCTGGTTGCGCTATCGCATCACCGATAAGCGGATTTCCGTAATTGGCGGCTGGATGGGGCGCGACCGCTCAGACATCATCTATTCAGAAATTGCTAAAGTTGTAACCGTTCCTCGCGGCCTCGGAATCTGGGGCGACATGGTTATCACGCTGAAAGACGGTAGTCGGCTCGAGCTCAGATCGATGCCGAGGTTCCGGCAGGTGTATGACTACATCAACGAGCGCCTGTCTCCCCGAGCCCAGAACGCCAGTGGCGCGATTGGAACCAAATAATCGCTAGACTGGGAGCAATTGCGGCAGGGCTGAATGCAGCCGCTTGCTCAGCCGCCAGCCCAATGGAGTCAGTAAACCTGTTACCCCACTTACTCAGACCTAACTAGGCAGATACAGCGCATGGATTTTGGCGTCGGTTTTCTTTCCAACAACGTAATGTTGCCAATCCTGGACTTCTTTTACGGGATTGTGCCCAGCTACGGTTTGGCCATTGTGGCCCTGACCCTTGTGATTCGCTTTGCCCTTTACCCGCTCAGCGCTGGCTCTATTCGCAGTATGCGGCGCATGAAGGTGGCCCAGCCGGTCATGCAAAAGCGCGTCAAGGAGGTTCAGGAGCGCTTCAAGGAAGATCCTGCCAAACAGCAGGAGGAGATGGGCAAGATCTACAAGGAGTTTGGCAACCCGCTAGCAGGCTGCTTTCCGGTGCTGCTGCAGATGCCGATCCTGTTTGCCCTGTTTGCCACCCTGCGCGGATCGCCCTTTTCCGACATCAACTACACCGTAGATATGCAAATTCTGCCGCGCGAGCAGATCGAGCAAATCCAGCCCCAGGCCTACGTCTCGAAACCGCAGAACATCTACGTGGCCGACAACGTTCATGCGCCCGTGTCTGCTGTGCTGCCGGGGGGAAACCAGCTGGCGGTGGGTGAAAAAACTAACATTGCCTTCCAGACGGCCAGCGGACAGCCCCTGCCCGAGCTGATTGCCCAATATCCAGAAACCGAGCTCCAGCCCCACTGGAAAGTCACAAAAGGCGAAGGGCTGGTGCGGGTTGACGACAGCGGTAATTTGGAAGCAGTCGCCCCAGGCGAAGTTCAGGTTCAGGGAACGGTTCCGGGTCTAGCCGCCGACAAAGGCTTCCTGTTTATCAAGGCGCTGGGTCGGGTCGGTGCGATTGCGGAAGACGGCGCGATCAACTGGGACATTCTGGCCATGGTGCTGTTCTTCGGCGTCAGCCTCTACGTCAACCAGCTGCTGTCTGGTCAGGGTGCAGGGCCAGATGCCAACCCCCAACAGGCGGCGGTGAACCGGTTTACCCCGATCATCTTCTCCGGCATGTTCCTGTTCTTTCCCCTGCCCGCAGGTGTCTTGATGTATATGGTGATTGCCAACATCTTCCAGACGGCCCAGACCTACGTCTTGTCGCGGGAGCCGCTGCCGGAAAACCTGCAAAAGATTGTGGAAGAGGAAGAGAAGAAACAAGGCAGCCGCGAAGGCTTACCCTTTGAACCCGGCAAAGCCAAGCCAGAGCCTGCCAAAGCTGAAACCAAGCCAGCGGCCAAGCCTGCTAAAGCCGAAGCCAAGCCCAAAGCCGAAGCCAAGCCGGTTGCCAAATCTCCCTCGAAGACGGCCAACAAAACCAGCGATAAATCAGTCAACCCCTCGAAATCGGCGAAAGATACAGGCGATCTGAAGAAGAAAAGCTAGCCCCTCTGACAGCACCGCAGGCAGACTTGCCGAGAAGCTTCCTGAACCTGCTATGCTTGAGCCGGATCTGAGTCAGATTGATCACCTACGGTCAGCAGCCCCATGGACGAGCCTCTAGTGTCACAGCAACCTGGACAACAAGACAAAACGCAGCAAGGCAAACAGTGGTTAGAAGAGATGCTGAAGCGAGCGGGACTGCCCACCGCCGTCCAGGTTGAGCAGACGCACAGCATCACGGAAGGCAGCTGCTGGTTGACCATTGATCACAGTGGGTTCACACCCGAGCAAACCCAGATTTTGACGGGAACAGAGGGCACCGTCCTGGATGCGATTCAATATCTGGCCAACACGATTTTGAATATCGGTCGGGCTGAAGGCGAACAGACGGCTTACACAATTGAGCTGGCTGGCTATCGGGTACAGCGACAGGCCGAACTGCAAGAGCTGGCTGATGCGGCGGCGCACCATGTGCATGAGACGGGTGAAGCTTACGAAATGGGCGCTCTATCGTCTGCCGAACGGCGACAGGTGCATACCTACCTCAAATCCACCTACAGCGATCTGGCCACCTTCAGTCGCGGTAAGGAGCCGGATCGGCGGCTGGTGGTGCAGCTGGCCGAGGCTGAAGAAGATCCAGGAGCAGAGGTTTGAGCAGACCGCCTCGACTGATCCTGGCTGAGCAGGAGCCTTACAA
The DNA here is from genome assembly GCA_046080625.1 of Elainella sp. Taxonomy (GTDB): domain Bacteria; phylum Cyanobacteriota; class Cyanobacteriia; order Elainellales; family Elainellaceae; genus Elainella. Next base: position 2,619 of record JBJTUI010000046.1, read on the forward strand.
AAGCTGCACAAGAGCCACATCACCAGTTTCTCGAACCTGTCTGCTGTAGTGCAGCGATGTGGCGATTCGTTTCACACAGCATTTCACACAGGAGGAGCGCTTGGATGAAAGCCCTATACATTCCTCAGTTGGTGCGAGCCCCTGAACAAACCGAAGAGGTGGAAATTCACGACCACTTTCCAGGCCTGGAAACCCTGACTCCGGCCCAGGGAATCGTGCGTGTTACCCATCGCGGTAACTATCTAGAGGTAGCAGGTCGGGCCGAAGCGATTGTCACCCTTAGCTGTGATCGCTGTTTGCAGCAGTATAACCACCGGATCACGGTGGACGCCTCAGAGCTGATCTGGCTGGAGGCCGAAACCCAGCCCGACGAAGATTGGGTCGAGCGAGAAGTGGCGCTTGAGGATCTGGTGGAAACCCTCGACCCCAACGGCTATTTTCAGCCCCTAGACTGGCTGTATGAGCAGTTCTGTCTGGCGATTCCACCGCGCCAGCTCTGTGACCAAAACTGTCAGGGCATTCCGTTTGAGGCAGACCCGGAACCTCAAAAACCGCTCGACCACCGTTGGGCGGGGCTGCAATCCCTGAAGGAGCATCTACAAAACTAATGGCGTCATTGGTATGAGTTTTAGCGATGAGTTCGAACTGCTCCTGCGGGCCCGCTACCCGCTAATTTATGTCCCGACCCGCGAAGAAGAGCGCGTCGAGGCGGCGATTGCCCAATCGGCTAAACAGCAGGGTAATCGCGGCGTCTACATCTGGGACTTTGTCGATGGCTACCAGGGCAACCCTACGGACGCCGGATTTGGTCGCCGCAATCCCGTTCAGGCGCTGGAGTTGGTGGAAAAACTGCCAGCCACCGTACCCGCCGTATTTGTGCTGCGCGACTACCACCGTTTTCTGGATGATGTGGCCGTGGGGCGCAAGCTGCGCAATCTGGCCCGACTGCTGAAGTCCCAGCCCAAAAACATTGTGATTGTCTCGCCCCAGCTAACGATTCCAGACGACCTGAGCGACGTGCTGACCGTGCTGGAATTCCCCCTGCCCACCCTGGCCGAAATCCGCACCGAGCTGGACAAGCTGCTAGCTGCCGTCGGCCAGACGGGCCAGCCCCTAGACCCAAAGATGATCGACGATCTGGTGCGCTCCTGTCAGGGGCTTTCAATGGAGCGGATTCGGCGCGTCTTGGCTAAAGGGATCGCGACCCACGGCTCGCTCCAGCCCGAAGATGTGGAGCTGATTCTAGAAGAGAAGCGCCAGTCGATTCGCCAGACCCAGATTCTGGATTTCTATCCGGCTACTGAAAAAATTTCCGATATCGGCGGTTTAGACAACCTGAAGGACTGGTTGCTGCGGCGCGGCAGCGCTTTCTCGGAACGAGCCCGGCAGTATGGCCTGCCCCACCCCCGTGGTCTGCTGCTCGTCGGCATTCAGGGGACCGGCAAGTCGTTGACTGCCAAAGCCATCGCCCACCACTGGCACCTGCCCCTGCTGCGGTTGGATGTGGGCCGCCTGTTTGCCGGACTGGTGGGGGAGTCGGAATCGCGGACGCGCCAAATGATTCAGCTGGCCGAAGCCCTGGCTCCCTGCGTCCTCTGGATCGACGAAATCGACAAGGCGTTCGCCGGATTTGACGGACGGGGCGACGCTGGCACCACCAGCCGCGTATTCGGCACCTTCATCACCTGGCTTTCTGAAAAAACCTCGCCCGTGTTTGTCGTAGCGACGGCCAACAATATCCAGGCTTTGCCGCCCGAAATGCTGCGGCGAGGGCGGTTTGACGAAATTTTCTTTGTGGGGCTGCCC
>JBJTUI010000047.1:0-3436 GCA_046080625.1 Elainella sp.
AACCTGGAAGCACAGTTGAGACCAGTTGAGGGAGGCCCAACGGGAGCAAGCCACAATGGCAGACCAGGAACATTTGACAAGGTTAGAGCAAGGAGTAGCGGCTTGGAACGGTTGGCGCAACCAGCACAACCATATTCTGCCTAAGCTGAGCCATAGCACATTACAACAGCGGTGTCTGCGCGAGGCCAAGCTAGATGGCGCCGATCTCCAGGATGCTGTTCTCAGCTACAGCGATTGCTGTATGGCCAATCTGAGCCGAGCGGATTTGCGACGAGCGACCCTCACGGCCATTGTGCTCTACACCGCGAACCTAGAAGACGCCGATCTGGGCGGTGCCAATCTAGCCCAAGCTGATTTACGGGAAGCCAACTTACAGAACGCCAACCTGAGCGCTGCCAACTTGAGTCAGGCGTTGCTCTGTACCAGTAATCTCAAGCAGTCCCATTTACGCGAAGCCAACCTCCAGTCCGCCAACCTCAGCTATGCCTCGCTCTGTTACGCAGATGGCTGTCTGGCCGACCTGCGAGGCGCTCTGTTAAACCACAGTAATTTGCAGTTTGCCCGCCTCTACACGGCTGACCTGAGTCAGGCTTCTCTCTATGCGGCCAATTTGAGTCAGGCCGACCTGCGGGAAGCGACGTTTAGTCAGGCCAACCTGCGCGAAGCCGACCTGCGCGAAGCCAACCTTTGCATGGCCGTCTTCTGTGTAGCGAACCTGATTGGCGCTACCCTTTACAAGGCCAACCTGACGCGGGCCAATCTCAGTATGGCTAATCTCTGTATGGCCAATCTCACCCAGGCAAATTTAGAACGGGCGGTGTTAGTTGGAGCCAATTTGATTGGGGCAAATCTCTACACGGCCTCACTAGTGGGAGCCAACTTGATGGAAGCCGATTTGCGAGAAGCCTCCCTGCGCGGAGCCAATCTAGCCCAATCCAACCTGTCTCGCGTCAATTTCGGTATGGCCAACCTGTCAGGAGCCAATTTGAAGGGAGCCGACCTCAGCCACGCTCATCTGCGCCAGGCCAACCTGTGGGAAGCCAACCTGGAAGGGGCTTGCCTGACTGGAGCCGTCATGCCAGACGGAGAAATCTACGAATAGCCCTCCGAAGATTCCCCAAGAATAGGCCAGCTCTAAGCCGACAAGGCAGCCTACTGCACCTGAATCTTGGCCAGGGTGACACCCGTGTAATAGTGCAGCAGAATTTGCTGATAAGACCAGCTTTGGCGGGCCAGCTGATAGGCCCCATACTGGCTGAGGCCAATCCCATGGCCGTTGCCGCTGCCGCTGATCCGAAACCGGCTGGGCGCAGCCGAAACGCTTCCCGTACTGGCCACCTGGGACGGATCGGTGTCAATCGTGAACAGCGTACTTTTCAGGTCCAGATCGTCGCGCACATCTTCGCCTTCGATTGTCATTGGGCCATCGCTGCCCTGAACCGTGATGGAAATGACCCGCCCATGGGGGTGGCGCTGGACGGTGATGCCGGAGATCGTGCCGTCATAGCCCAGTCGCTGGCTCAGCTCGCTGGGGGTAAAGCTGACCGGACTCCACTGACACTCGGGCAAATCCCGGTCGGGGCTGGGAACTCCCCTGAGGTAGGGCAGCGGACTCGACCAGACATCCTCCACGTTTTCGGTATAGCCACCGGCGCAGGAGTGGAACACCGAGTTGATAATTTGGCCGCGATAGGTGAGAACCTGACCGCGAGTAGCGTCTACCGCAGCCCGCGTGCTGGGGGCTTCTTTTTCCAGGCCCGCATAGACCTGCCACTTGGTGGTATCACCCAGATCAAACACCGCGTTGGCCCCGGTTTGCCGGTGGTAGAGGGCATAGGAACGGGCAGCCACCGCCTGGGATTTGAGCGCTTCGGTGCTCCAACTCGCGGGCATTTCGGCCCCAACCACACTATAGAGATAGCTTTCTAGCGGCACATAGTTGACAGCAGTGATGCCGCCATCGGTGGGCACAACCAAAGTCCGACCGCGATACCAGCGATCGCCAATAAACACGTAGCCTGACTCGCTGGCGGGTTCAATCCAGATCTGGCTGGCTTCGAGCTGGTTCACCCCGACCTTGCTGCCCTTCGCTTCAGCCACAACCGCGTTCATCGCCGGAATTTTGGCCAGCACTTGCCCGGACGCGTCTCGCAGCACCGCCTCTGTGGAGCCGCCTACCCTGACTTGGGCCACATCCTGTTCAATCGCGACGCGCATCTCCAGATCGGCCTTGGCTGCTGGAGCCACAATCAGCCAGAAGAGAGCCGTAAACCACCAGACCCGACGCTGGGGCTGGCCGACAAAGCGGATGAGCCGCTGAAACTGGAAAACAAGCGAGTGCTGCGCTGTTCCAGCCTCCTGACAAACCGTCATGCTTTACACTCCTCTGATTGACAGCGCTGATTCAAGCTCGCAAACCGAACCCCAGATAGCGAAAGGGCAGATTTCGACTCGAATAGCTTTGCATTATATTAAGCTAATTTTCGTACCCTTGGGGCGAAAATGCTGAGCTGCAAAATTATTTTTTAGTGAAAATTTATTGCGCAGCAGCAATGCAGGATTGCTGAAAGGCTGACTAGGAAACAGTTTGAGTTAATGGGATGCTGCCAGGAGCAGTAGCGGCAGTCTAGGTCCTTGGCCCTGGCACGACCTACGAAAACCTGGCGTTCTTTAAAAGACTATGAAGCAGCCGTCATCAAACTTGACATATCAAAACACGTTGCGGATTATACACAAGGAGTCCTCTCCGAATCCTCTAAGGAGTCTTGTAAAAATAACCTGAGCAGGCAAGGGGCTTAAGCCCCTTGTTCAAGCCAGTAGACCGATCCAGGTGATCAACTTATTCGTACAAGCTGCCTAAGTATTCTGTATGTTCTGTCAGGTCTGACTGCAATTAGTGTCAGTCCGTTTTGGCTCAGTTCGTAAAATCGTCGCTTAATCGGGTTTGAACGGACCGACTCTGCTTCCAGAACAGTTATGTCCTCCCAGTTGAACTGCAGCGTTAGAGTTTTTCAATGTATCAATCAAAAATTGCCGTGATCGGCGCAGGTTTTTCTGGGCTAGCGGTCATGAGCGCCCTACAGCGTCGCGGAATCGCTTTTGATGGGTTTGAGTCCGACCAACAGCTAGGCGGCAACTGGTACCACGGGGTCTATGAAACCGTTCACATCATTTCGTCCCGGAAGACCACTGAATTTGCCGAATATCCGATGCCTGCGGATTACCCCGATTTTCCCAGTGCGGCCCAGATGCTGGCCTACCTCAACAGCTACGCCGACCACTTCCAACTGCGTCTCCAGATTCAGTTCAATACCAGGGTGGAGTCGGTTACGCCTGCCGCCAACGACTGCTGGACCCTGCGGCTGAGCACGGGCGAAACCCGCACCTATGGCGGTGTCGTGATCGCCAACGGCCACCACTGGGACTGTCGCCGCCC
>JBJTUI010000048.1:0-5521 GCA_046080625.1 Elainella sp.
ATGTCAAACGGATTTTTCAGCGCTTAACCCTCGATCTGCGGGGCTATGAACGCTTTGGTTCAACCTGAAGCGGTTCATCTCCTGGAAATGACTAAATTCCATATCTAGTGGCAACCACGGCAATTCTGGAAGAACCAGAAAAATCCGGCTTCCCTGCTGATGAACCGCCTGAGTTACCAGCTTCCAGCCTTCCACCTGCTCCGATGAGTGAATTCCCGGAGTGGCGGGATAGCCGACGCCGTGGGGCGACACCTGGGTGGCTTCAGCGATAATCAACCCCGCCGAGGCTCGCTGGGCATAGTAGAGCGCGTTCAGCTCGTGGGGCACATTCCCGGCTCCGGCCCGATTTCGGGTCAGGGGAGCCATGACGATTCGATTGGGCAGCAGGTAGGGACCGAGCTGGACCGGAGAAAAGAGCGACAGTTCGGAAGACATAGTATTAAATCTCGATAGAGCTGATGAGAAGGTCAGAATGCTCAAGCCTGATAGGCGTTGCCCAACCGATCGACAAACACGGTGGTGGCCAGATCGAGCCGTCCCGGATTCTTCCGGGGTTCAGCCGCATGACCTACCGGCACCAGCAGGGCAATCGCTACATTGGGCTGATCGGCAGCGCCAATCACAGCCTTCACCTGGTCTTCCAGCCATCCGTTCATCGGACAGCTCGCTAGACCCAGACTCTCGGCAGCTAGCATCAAATGGGTGGCGGCAATCATGGCGTCTTTGATCGCGTATTCCCGGTTTTTGTCACCCAAGCCTTCCTGGAAGGGCGGAATCGCCTTGTCAAAATAGTCCACCGTCTGCTGGGTCCAAGCGCCGTTTTGCAGCGCCTTCTCGTAGATCGGAGTCCGGTCGCGCCAGCCTTCGGTATCGATCGTGAAGACAAACGTCACCGGAGCCTGGGTGATCTGGGCCTGACCCCAGGACGCTTCGGCCAGAGCTTGCTTTTGGGCCTGATCCTGCACTAGCACAATCCGCCAGGGCTGGAGGTTGAAGCTGCTGGGGGCGGCAACGGTCAACTCTACCAAGCGCTGAAGCAGTTCGGGAGCAATCGGGTCAGTCTTAAAGCTTTTGATGGCTCGGCGCTGCAGAATTGCAGCGGGTACATCTAGCGGTTCGAGCTGGGTTTGAATGGAAGTCATGGGATTCTGGATAGGGTGAAGGGAATAGGGATGAGTCGGCCTGCACAATCGCTCAGGCCCGGTAAAGAATGCCTAACGAGGAATACCTAATGAGAAATGCCCAACGAGAATACCTAACACAGCGAGAATTACAGCAGCGAGAATCACAAACGAGCCTGAAATTCGCTCAATCAGGTGGATTAAAGCCAGTCTGGGCACAACCAATTTTCAGGAAACCCACGAAGCTAACAAACTAATCGAAGTCTTCAGAACGTTCAGTCCTGCCAGAATAGCTTGCCAGAGTAGCCTGCCAGAGCAGTTCAAATCCTGCGAATTCAAAGTAGAACTGAATTTCTCACCCTGAACTCCAGCTGGACTATTTTTGAGATGCGCTACTGTCTCAGCTGAGCTCGACGGGCAAAAACCTGGGTAATCAAAACCTGAGTAAAACGGCGGAATGCGAAGATGATAGCAATACCAACGGAAGTAAACCGGGAAAGCAGAATTTGACAGGAGATGATGGGAAACCGTCAAATCTGCATAGCGTTGAGAACAATAACCTGGGCCAGCTTTGAGGCGGTCAAGGATCAGATAGGCGCTCTGTTTCAGCAAAAGGTTGGGGAAAAAGCCCCAGGCGAGAGGCGTTAAACCACCTTGCTAAATTGAAGACGCCAGCTCGACCGCATCAAACTATGGCTTGTTGAGTAGACGAGTTGACTGTCGGGTTAATTATCGAGTTGATTGCTCTGAATCTAGAGATATTTCTCTAACGTAGAGGCAATGGTCGATTTGGGCACAGCACCCACAACCATGTCCACTTTTTGGCCACCCTTGAATATCATCAGCGTTGGAATGCTGCGAATCCCATATTGGCTGGCAATGGTCGGGTTTTGGTCCGTGTCCATCTTCACAAATTTAGCCTGTCCGTCAAACTGGCTAGCCACCTCCTCGACCACAGGAGCAACCATCCGACAGGGGCCACACCAGGGTGCCCAGAAATCTACCAGTACAGGAACGTCACTCTGGAGCACTTCCTGTTCAAACGATGCATCAGTTACAGCGGTTACGGATGACATCACTGCCTCCCTCAATATTTATATTTCGAAAATCTCGAACAATTAAAATATAATCTAAGCTGTGCCATAATGCAACTAGGAGCCGCAAACAGCAAATTGGGCTGGGCCGAGGCAAGAAAAGCCTTAAGAGCAGACGATCGTAGACTCGCGAACCCAGAGGAACAGGTAATCGCAGGCGGGCAACAGCAGTATGAGATTGGTTTACCACCCTGACCGCAAAGACATTTCCTTGCCTGGTGTGCTTTATGCCCTTGGTGATCCAGTGCGGCTGGAAATTGTCAGACGTCTAGCAGATGCGGGCGAACTGCCCTGTGCCGCCCTCGACTGCGACGTGCCCAAATCGACTATGTCCCACCATCTGCGCGTCCTGCGCGAGGCGGGTGTCCTCTACTGCCGCAAGGAAGGCACCCAGCATTTTAACTCCCTGCGCCGCACCGATCTGGATACCCTGTTTCCGGGGCTGCTCGAGGTCGTGCTGCGCTCCATGGCCTCCATGACTTGTCCGCTGCCGCTCCTGAAATGAGTCTTCAGAAGGGAGCCTTTGAGCCTGGGCCTTTAGCGGCGCGACAATCGCCCCTCACAGCTATAAATGCTGTTTGATCAGCTGACTCCGCTGTTGAAACACGGCCCTATCGTTAAAGCGGGCTCCGTTAGCCGCAGCAGCGCGAATCAAGCGCATCAGGCGGGGGCGGTCGCCGTTCAAATCGGCCAGCCGTTGCCCCAGAGATTGCCAGTCCTGTAGGGGCACAAAGGTCCCGCCGCCCAAGGAGGCGGTCAGTTCTTCGGTATAGGCGCTGGCATAGCCCACAATTGGAGTGCCGCTGGCCAGCGCTTCCACCAGACAGCGGGGCGACTCGGGCGTAATGTGGGTAAACAGCATCAGATGGGCCTGTCGCATCCGTTCTAGCAGCTTGACCTGATCGCGTTCGAAGCCATACAGCTCGATCCAATCCTCCAGATCCAGTTCCCGAATCAGCTCCTGCATCTCGGCTTTCAGGTTGCCATCGCCAAACCAGGTGGCGCGAAACTCTACCCCCAGCGACCGGGCCTGACCAAGAGCTTTCACCCAGTCCAGCGGCGCTTTCATAGGGGCAATGCGTCCGGCGTAGCAGATCCGCAGCAGGGATGTCTGGCTGACCTCGGCCAGCTTACGATGGAGCGCTTCTGGAGAAATGCTGTTCTCGGGTTTGATATGCACATCGTGGATCACGTAGCTGGTGGCACAGAACGGACTGTAGGCCGCATAGCAATCCTGGCCGTGCCAGAGTCCTAAACTGCCGCGCTGGATCACATGGCGCTCAAACCGGGCCATCAGGGCCGAGACGGCTTTGGCCTGAAGCCGCTTTCTCCAGCCCGCCTGCTGGGCCACATGCAGCACAACCTGGTGTTCTACCCGGTCAGCATGGACGGCGCATCTGCGGTTTTGGCGGTGTGCTTCCAGGACCGTGATCGCAGCCCAGTCGCCAAACAGTCCGCCAATTGCTACCTGAATATAGCGGCAGCGCCGCACGAGCTGGGCGAGCTGCTGGCGAGTTTGGGCATAGGTTTGGAGGAATTGAGGCAGCGAGTAGGCCCAGGGCAGGGGAACAAACTCAAAGCGCTCTGGGCAATCTAAAGTGGTCGTGTTGCGCCACACGGTTGTGGTATTTTGCACGGCCAGCGCTTCGGGAATCACGGGGGCCGCCACGATTACGAAACCAAAGCTATCGGCCCACTGCTCGGCTCCATTACAGGCCTGGGAATCCCACCAAATCTGGCCATCTCGCAGTCGGAACGGGGCATGCAGAACAAGCAGCATTCCTGTTTGAATCGTTTGGGGGAGAACCTGTGGATAAGAAGTTACTGTCATATTACTCACCCTGAGCAAGCAAAATAATATAACTGCAACTCAACCCGAGACAAAACCTGGAACACTCAAACTGATTTCAGGAAAACTCCTACAGAACGATGTAGATTGCCCTCATCTAAGCACGAAACCTGAAAAAAGAAAACCTCCTGCGGTATTATGAAAATATTTAATGTATATTAAAAAACTCTTAAGATCTGCCTGGAATCACGGTTCTGTGCCTATTGGCATATTATCTAACGCTTCAACAACCTCAAAAACAACCCATATAGGTAATCCTCAATCTAGGCGACCTGTAATCTTAAGCACACCCATTGTGTAAAAAGCATTTCTTGAAAAACTTGCATTTCTTACTATGCTCCTTTTGCTTGCGCAATTGGAACGACCTAGCTTAAACGACATCTGATGCAAACGACATCCGATGCATCAGCGGCATAGGTTAGACGGTGAGACTGGCAGAAATCAGGGAAGCCTAGCTTAGGAAGCCTAAAGTCAAGAAGGACTTCCGGGTTCAGAGTAAGGATTGCGGTAGAAGGTAGAACTCCCGCCCAGCTACCCACAAAACTGGCAATAGCTCTCAACCCACCGATGCTCAGATCAGTGACCAGACCCACGAGTTCGATGTGCCTAGTTTGCGCCCTCACCTAACCTGATTTACAGATGCGCCTATCCCATCCCCTTAGCATTGCCTTGGTTGCCTCCCTGGCTGTGGGTGGCACAGTCCTGCTGCTGCATCCCACCTACGTGATGACTGCCTATGCAGACGATTTCGCCCGAATCAACTACCAGGGTGGCTTTCCGCCCAGTTTCCAGCGCTATATCGATTTTCGCTATGGCATCGCCGCTCTGTTTGCCTTGGCCAGCTTTGGGGCAGTCTATTTCGGTCTGACGGTGAGAACGCGCGAACGCTGGGCCATTGGGGCTGGGTTTCTCGTTCCGACTATAGTCAGCTATCTAACTCCCATGGGATTTTTCCTCCTGCCCCTGGTAATTCTAGGAATTCTAATCCGAATAGGGGTGGTATACCAGCGCAAAACCTGGGCGTTATTTCGACCCTACTGTATTTGCCTAATGTTCAACTGCCTTACAGTTCCCCTGCTCTATCAGCATTTAAGTAAGGTGCTGGATATTGTCCTGTAATCGCTGATCAATCCTGCAAAAACTAGCTCCGGCTTGTATTCAGCTTGTATTCAGAAAGTCTTTGCATGTTACAACTCCCGCCCGTCCGAACAAAAGCCCTTGCCGTTCTAGCTGGCACGTCGGTTTTGATCTTCATCCTGACTTCGCATCTGAACGGCCCTGGAGGACCAGTGCCCAAAACCGGCCCGGCGGCCCTGCTGGTGGCCCTGTTCGCATTCCAGTGGGTATTCATTTGTTTTGGCTCGCTGGTTTCGGCAACTGTGCGCAGCTGGATTTTTGAACCTTCACCAGCACTAGAAAAGGCGGCTGCGGGGCTGTGGCTGGGCGGCATTGCTGCG
>JBJTUI010000049.1:0-6099 GCA_046080625.1 Elainella sp.
AGGTCGAGTGGAATTTGAAACTGGTTGTCCATGTCTATTCCCAAACTCATCTGCTCTGATCATGACATAAGCGCTCAGCCGTGCTTGTTCCCACACACTAGATGTAGAAAGACACCACGGCAATTCTGGAAGAACCAAAAAGAATTGGTATAACAGAGTTCTGTTAAGCTATAACATGACGCCTGAGTAGGGATAGAGGTCAAACAATGGTTGTAGCCCCACATCGAGCCGATCGGGTTTTGCTCTATAGCATTAGCTGGGAACAGTTTGAAAACCTGCTAATCGACCTAGGCGATCATCGCGCCGCCCGCATTGCCTATGACAACGGCACCTTAGAAATTATGACTCCTCTGCCAGAACATGAATATTTCAAGGAAGTCATCGGTGTTGCAGTTCAAGACATCGCTGATGAATTAGAGATTGACTATGAAAGCTATGGCTCCACAACCTGGCGCAACCGGATTGCCATGGCCGGAGTTGAACCCGATAATTGCTTCTACTTCCAAAATGAAGCAGTCGTTCGCGGTCGGCTTGATGTCGATCTAAGACGCGGTGACCCACCCCCCGATCTGGTTCTGGAAATCGATATTACCAACAAATCGCTCAATCGCTTCCCCATCTATGCCCGTCTGCAAGTCCCAGAACTCTGGTGCTATGACGAAGCTGAGCTAAAGATCTACCACCTCCAGGATGGAGAATACCGGCTGGCAGAAACGAGCTTGGCCCTGCCCACACTACCCATTCGAGAGCTTCCCCAATTACTCGAAACCCATCGAACCGCAGGACGACGCGTCCTCCGACAGGCAGTTCGAGCCTGGGCCAGACAGAACGCCAATCAGAATCAAAGGTGATACGCATTGACGTGCAGTTTTTGTACAGATACCTGAATTCTAAAAGCAATTTCGATGATCAACGATTGGTGAAAGTTCGGTCAATTTCCCGGATACTCAAGGTGCACCTGGGCCAAGGAAAGGGGGGTGTGGAATAGCGACGCTTCGGTCGTTGAATTCAAGATTTCACTTATTGCATACTACTAATCGAAAAATTCCATGCGCATGAATGGAGAATATGACTGTCGTTCTGTATCTGGATTTACTTTGATTTTGCTGGCATAATTTGGGCCAACCTGATCTTCACGAACAGCTCTCCATACCAACATCCGCCACCCTTCAACTGAAATCAAATAACGATCAGTAGTCCTACCAGGCTTTAGCCAACGCAAGCCATTTCCGACGTTGATATGCTCTGCTTGTTGTAGAGCGCTTTTATCGCGAGAAACCCTTGATAAAAATCGAAACGGATCACAATCATCAAGTTGAGTCAAATTATCGAAACAATCTCGAATAGCCTTTTGAGATAGAAAAGGAGCCAGAACTGAAGGGCTACGAATCTCATCTAAAAATAGAAAGCCAACGGCAGAAAGCGTTACCTGTTCTCCCAGAGTCTCGATGAGCGGATCGAACTGCCCCCTCTCCAAGTATGAAACCTGGCGTTCCCATTCAGTAACAGAAATATAGGTTTCACGCTCGATCTTCTCGAATAAGTCACGGTATGCCTCAAACTGCGATCGACGAAACTCTACAGGCAGGGGAGGTAGCTCCAGCAGCGCTGTTGACTGTTCAAAGATGTATTCGCACTTGATACTTTTCAACATCCCCATCAAAACCGTATAAGGAACTAGCGCTTTGAACCCTGCGGTCGGATTGAGAATAATATTTTCTGAACCATAATCATTCACTGCTTTATTGATGCGTCGCACAAACTCCACAACGCCCTGTGTACGAAACAAAGTGGCATCTTTCACCTGTAATCCACGAATTTGCTCTACTTTTGTAGAAATTCCTGGCCAGTAATGTTGTAAATATTTTTCAACTGCAAGGGCACAACAATATCCAGTCTCTGTACTGGAAGCAAGAAGTAATATCCTATCGGAAGAACTAATTCCAATCCGTACAAGAGAATGAATCTCCGCAGACAAGAACTTGGTCAAGTTATCACCTTCCGGCGAAATATTCTTGAACTCATTGAATAATGAAACTGCGGCTTGGCTCAGCTTATCTTCCGGCTTACTATTTTTGCCTTGCTCCTCGATCCATTCTAAAAGCTGATCCTCATTGCGCTTCAAAGTTCGTGCAGCACTGATTCCTGCAGCAGTAATGACTGTCTTAACCATTTCATTTCTCCATCAGAATTGTTTGTCCCATCCCCAACCTTGTCTTTATTCCCGTTGCCGCAAACTCAGAATAGTGAATCAGCAAATTAGCGACATTGGCCAGCAGCGGATCAATTCGGCTCAGCGTCCGTAGCGTCACGCTGCCCTGAAATCCCGGCACTTGACCTTTGTGGATGTGAAACGAAGTTGTTTGCAGCCGGTGACGATTCAGGGCGATCGCGTCTGCCAGATAACCAATCAGCTCGTCGCCACCCAAATAGATGGGGGCAAACTCGTTCCAGCGCTCTAGCCAACTGCGGAACATGAGCGTCGGCACCGGCAAGGGCAAATTGGTGCGGCTCTGAGCGAAAGCAGTCGGGCTGATGAATCGCAGGTTGAACTGCCGCTGGGGTTCGGGTTCACTAGCTACTAGAGTGTTGTAGAGGGCTTCGTAGGAAGTCGTTTCATCGATGCGATCGCTGATTTGAAAGGTGGTTCCCAAAAACTGAAGGCTATCTCCTAAATCCAGTGTGGCAATTGCCTTTGCCGTAGAAGATTGTAGCCCGCTCAGCGACAAATGATAGGTAGTATCGGCATAAAAGGTAACAGCCTCCGATGAATAGGTTGCCGCGCCCAAAAGGCCGGAATAGCTAACTGAGGAAATGGTTTCTTCCCCGACTGTCAAGCCCATGCGCTGATGCAGGTTTTTGACCAGCTCCAAGCTATAGGAACGGGGAAGCGATATGGTGACGACAGGGGAAAGGGTCCACACAGAACGGATCAACATAGGTTTATAGAAGAATCTGAAGTTAAGGCTTGGCAGCAACAGGCTTGAATGTCACCCATCCCGGCACGTAGCGAATTTCTCCTTTGGCATTCAGCACCGTTCGCCTCGATTTGGGTGCTTCAAATCGGGGAGCTGCAATTCCGCAGACGTCGCGCACCTCAGCCCGCAGATCGTCCTCTAGCAGCAGCCCAAGCGTCGTCCCCGTCATGCCGCTGCCCCAGCCCAGCCGCAGCGAATGAGGACAGGATTCTGCCTGATAAAACTCGCGAATGCTGCCAAAATCCAGGTTGCGGTCGCTGGCTCTGGGATTGTTCTGTACAGCGTTCCAGTAGTTATGCTCAAAATCCCACTGATCCTGGGCGAACTCCTGGCAGATCTTGAGGATATCGCTAATCGTCTGAAACGGAATTTTCATGCCCTGCTGATGGGTAAACCAGGACAGCATTTCCGTATCCAGACTCAAGGTAAACGTTGTACTGACATCGCGCACCATTTCGGCATAAATAGAGGCGCGATATTTAGCTTTCCAATCCTCATAGTGACTAGATACTATGACTTCCGGCACCACGGCGAAATTGAAAATGCGTGGCTGTCCGGTTTTAGTGGTTACTTTGCGCGCAGTCAGCGGTGCAGAATCACTTACCTTCAGCGCCCGCAGGAAATCAGTATTTGGTCCCAGCCTTGCGGCAATTGCTCGACCCTGATAGTACAGAGAGGATTCTGTGAGCAAACTATTGACCGGAAGGTCATCATCAAGGAACTTCTGCTGAAATGAACTTAGCCCAGCGTTTAGCTTTTCGCGTAGCTTTAGCTCAATCGCGCTGGTTCTGCTTCTAGGTGCGACTTGATACTCCGCTTCATGCTTCAGCAGGTGATAGAGAATAGCGGTTCTAATTGCTCCTTTAATGGAAGAGCCAGGAATATAGACGTATCCCAGTCCTGTCCGAATTATGGGCCGCAGATCGGTGACTTCTTTTGCCCATTTACGGCTCGTGCGGCGTTCTGGGAAGATGGCCGTCCCGTCGTCTGCTGTTTGGTCTAGCCAATCTTCCCCGAAAGTCTGCCTCAAAATTTGAATGATTCCCTGACGATCCTCAATCGCCTTGATATAGTCCTCCAGTCGGCCTCGCTGCTGAAGCGCTTTAGCTAAAGCATCGGCATCCGGTAAGTATAGACGGTCGCTGGTCTGCACATACTCAAATGGCCCCAGCTTCGGTACAGATGAACCGATGTGCAGAATTGGGCTAGTCAACTGAAAGGTCTGAATTTCGCAAGCTTTGGGTCGAGATAAAGAAACTTTAACCATAGGGATACATACAGTAGATTAACTGGCAAAGCGCACTGGCAAACTTAGGCTAATGCCGCTGCGATAGATCGGATGATGGTTAGGGCGATCTGGGTCAAAGCGGTCGGGGGTGACATTGGCCAGTTCACCATCGGGCGCAACCGGAAACACGGACCCCTCGGCAAACATCTGCACGGTTTTACGGCGCAACTGTCGTCCGGAAGGGGAGGCTATCCAGCCTCGTCGAGCTTGCAGCGTATATTTTGCCCGTTCGCTCAACAGCTCTGGAGGCAGTTTTCCTTGCCAGAACAGGCTGATTAATCCGTAGGCATCGGGCCGGTTGAACTCCAAAACCGAGCGCCATCGGGCAAGCTGCGGCTCAGTCAAATCAAACCATTCGGCTTCAAACCGTCCTGCCCCACTTGACCGCTCGCCTCCCAGTCCCTCTTCGCCTAGAAACTCCAGTGCGGCCCGCAGATTAGACTCTGGGACAAAATTCGCTGCTGGGAATTGGATCAAGAAGTACAGCCCTGCCTGAGCCGCTGAATTGAACTGCACGAAGCCGATTTGATAGAAATTCGTCGCTCTGGTGGTGCGGTCAATCGCGACTTTAGGGATCTGATGCGTTTTGAAGGCATCGCTGTAATCAAACAGGCCCGCCTGCCGCAACGCTCCACCCGCCTCGTCGGTGTTCCGTTCCGCTTTGTCTTCTAGATCCAGTCGGTCTGCCTCGCTGAAGCCATCCAGCTGATACCAGCGCTGCCAAATCTCCAGCGGCAAATAGGCGTGCTTCTTAAAAACCTTGGCAAACTTCAGATCTTGGCCGAGCGGATAGTTTCTCGGTAGCTCGATCAGACGAGGCAAATAGTCGATCACGCGGTCTTCTACGGTGCGGTAGACGTAGGTAGAACTGAGACGAAACGGAGTTGTCTTTAAACCAGACAGCAAATCCTCAACAGCAGCCTTGCCATGCAGCCGCGCGTAGGCGGTGATCCAGGCGCTAAACAGCGTATCAGATCGCACTCGTTCGCTGGTTTCTTCCATGCCGATGCCCAGCTCACCAAAATGCACCGGGAATTGGCCAAACTTCAGCCGCACCAATCGCCATTCGCTCATGCGGATGCTCCTGTAGAATCTCCGGGCAGTAACCCTTGGATTGTGGTTGTTAGTTCACCAAACCGTTCAAGCAGGGCAGTTGTGTCGGCCACAGTTTGCACTGCCTGATGAAAATTGCCTGTGCCGGTTGCCAACTGGCCATACTGCTCGCTGCCGCGATAATAGAACTCAAAATTCTCGAATCTCACTTTGCCATATCCTCTGGAGCCATGTCCGCCCAAAGCGTCGTCTTCCAGAATCGCGATTGCAATGGCCAGATTTCGCAGATCCTCTAGGGCTTGCTCCGGGTTTTCAACCGTGTAGACCAGCTCAAACTGAAACTTCGCACCTGCTGGAACCCGCTCGATCTGGCGAGGGTTGGCAGCAGCCGTAATCCGATCCATGCCGTTCTCAAACTTCCATTCGGTCATGTTTAGCCCTGTGTCGATTGCCTTAAGCAGCTTCACGGACTCTTCTGTGAGATGACAATCGCGCACAATCAGCCGCGCTGGGGCGTTTCTGCCTCGCACTGCCAGATGATTGACATCGTTTATTAATTTGGAGGCTGCTTCTCGCCGTTCCAGTTCCTCCTGTTCGACCAGCGATTCCTCTACCCAGCATTTTGTTCCACCCGTAGAGCCAAACACCCGGCTGACCGGACAGGTTCGCGCTCCCTCATACGGCACAAATTGATCCGTAGCAATTTCACTGTAGCCACTGACCAGATCGTCACTTTCGTAGCGATAGGTGCCGCTGCCGCCCGGACGATTCAGCGGTTTG
>JBJTUI010000050.1:0-4976 GCA_046080625.1 Elainella sp.
GTCTGAGCGGCAGCTGCTGCGCTACGTGCGGAAAGCCCGCCGGGCCGCTGGTTCTACCGGTCAGGTGCTGCTGCAATATTTGGAAATGCGGCTCGACAACACCGTGTTTCGCCTCGGCATGGGGCCGACGATTCCGGGGGCACGCCAGCTCGTCAACCACGGCCATGTCACCGTCAACGGTCGCGTGGTCGATATCCCCAGCTACCAGTGCAAACCGGGCGACGTGATTGGCGTCCGCGATTCTGACCGCTCCCGCAAGCTGGTGGAAGCCAACCTGCAATTCCCCGGTCTGGCCCATATCCCCAGCCACCTGGAGTTTGACAAAAACAAACTGGAAGGTAAGGTCAACGGCGTTGTAGAACGCGAATGGGTGGCCCTGCCAATCAACGAACTGCTGGTGGTTGAATACTATTCCCGTCAGGCCTAGGTTCGTCGTTCATGGCTCGATTCAATTAAATTTGGCTGCATTTGCGCGGCTGCGGTGCACCATCTAGTTATTAAAATTCCTCACACTCCTGGATTCCGTCGATCCGGGAGTTTTTTGATGGCCAGTGGTCGAAACGGCACGGCCCCAATAGACAGGATGACCGGGAAGCGAATTCGATATGATCAGAAGGGCTGGGCCAGAAGGCCGGAGCCAGAGTCCTCAGCCCAGCCAATCAGGTCACTTACTTCTCAGGAGTCGAGCCGTGCTCACCTCAACCCGCGAACTTTTAGAAACCGCCCGTCGCCACATCTACGCCATCGGCGCGTTCAACGTCTACAACCTGGAGGGCGTGCGGGCCGTGGTGGGGGCAGCGGAGGCGCTCAACAGTCCGGCCATGCTGCAAATGCACCCGAGTTCGTTTAAGTTTGGCGGTTCGCCTCTGGTGGCGCTCTGTCTGGAGGCGGCAGAGTCGGCGACGGTGCCAATTTCGGTGCATCTGGATCACAGTACTTCGGCTGACGCGATCCGGTTTGCCCTGGAGGCCGGGATGAACTCGATTATGGCGGACGGCTCCCACCTGCCCTACGAGGGCAACTTGGCCTTCACCCGCGAAATGACCGAACTGGCCCACCGCTACGGGGCCGTGGTCGAAGCCGAGATTGGCCGGATCAGCGGCACAGAAGATGGCCTGTCGGTGGCCGAGAAGGAAGCTAAAATGACCGATCCGGTAGAAGCTCGTTCCTTCGTGCGGGATACGGGGGTGGATGCGCTGGCGGTAACGATTGGCAATGTGCATGGCGAATACCGCAGTGAACCCCGGCTAGATTTTGACCGACTGGTGCGCATCCGCCAGAACGTCGGGGAAGATGTGCTGCTGGTGCTGCATGGGGCTTCGGGACTGCCGGAGGCGATGATCAGCAAATCGATTGAGCTGGGGGTGTGCAAATTCAACGTCAACACGGAAGTGCGGCAAGCCTATATGACCATGCTGAAGTCAGATGTTTGCATCGCCGAGCAAGCCGACCTCGTACCCTGCATGGAAAGCTCGATTGCCGCGATGCAGGAAGTGGTGATGCAGAAAATGCGGCTGTTTGGCTCTGACCAGAAAGCCCACCTGCACCAGACGCCCTACGCGGCGATGCTGACCCGTCAACTGCGGAGGATCTGACTTGTCCCAGTCTGAATTGCCCAATCTCCCCCAGCCCAATTCCCAGCCGTCCGATCGGGCGGATTGGCAGATCCTTCCGGCTGATTTTGAGCTGGAGCTGGCCGCTGATGCCGGTCAAGCTGATGCCGGGCAAGCCGGTGCAGGTCAAGCCGATGCCGGTCAAGCTGATGCGGATCGACCAGAGCCTCCAGCAGCCGACCCGGTGAGTCAGGCAGAACCTGCCGGGGCAATAGAGCTGGCGGATGCGGATTGGCTGAACGCAACCTGGCTGGAGACAGGGCCGAGCGACCCCGACTTGAACCAGATCGTCACCGAACTGGGCGACGTGCAGGCCGAACTCAACTACCGGCAGGCCCAGGACGTGCTGCGCGATTTGCTGGGGCGGCTCAACCTGTCGGCTCGGGAGCGGGCCGGACTGGAGGCCCAGCTGAACGGCCTGGAGCTGATGCTGGACAAGCTGGAGCGGCAGGTGATCCATATCGCCGTGTTTGGCATGGTGGGCCGGGGCAAATCCTCGCTGCTGAACGCGCTGCTGGGCCAGGAGATTTTTGAAACCGGGCCGACCCACGGCGTCACCCAAACGGTGCAGTCGGCGGCTTGGTCTGTGACTCGTGAAGCCGTCAATGGGGCCGGGGATGTGCTGCGCGTCTCGCTGGCTGGCATGGGCCAGTCCTGCATTGAGCTAATCGACACACCCGGCATCGACGAAGTGGACGGCGAAACCCGCGAAGCTTTAGCCCGCGAGCTGGCCAAACAGGCCGACCTGATTCTGTTTGTGGTGGCGGGCGACATCACCAAGGTCGAGTTTGAGGCGCTGTCGGAGCTGCGGCAGGCCAGCAAGCCGATGCTGCTGGTGTTCAACAAAATCGACCAATATCCCCAGTCTGACCGGCAGGCGATCTACGAAAAAATCCGGGACGAGCGGGTGCGGGAATTGCTCTCGCCCGACGAAATTGTCATGGCCGCTGCTTCGCCGCTGGTGGCCCAGGCCGTGCGGCGCTCGGATGGTCAGATCGCGGCCCAGCTCAACCGGGGAACCGCCCAGGTAGAAGACCTGAAGCTGCGGATTCTGGAGATCCTGCACCGGGAGGGCAAATCCCTGGTGGCCCTGAATACAATGCTCTACGCCGACGACATCAACGAGCAAATCGTGCAGCGCAAGCTGGCGATCCGGGACCGCAGCGCCGACCAGGTAATCTGGAATACGGTGATGACCAAGGCCGTGGCGATTGCCCTGAATCCTGTCACCGTTCTGGATATTTTCACCAGCGCCATCATCGACGGGACGATGATCTATACCCTATCGCGGCTCTACGGCATCTCCATGAGCCAGCAGGGCGCAATCGAGCTGTTACAAAAAATCCTGGTCAGCATGGGCGGCGTCACCGCGACTGAGCTCTTGGGCATCCTGGGCCTGGGTTCGCTGAAGGGGGCGCTGGGGGCGGCGGCTCCGGTGACGGGCGGCGTTTCGCTCTTGCCCTACATGGCGATTGCCCTCACCCAGGCCAGCATTGGCGGTGTCGCCTCCTACAGCATCGGTCAGGTGAGCAAAACCTACCTGGCCAACGGAGCCACCTGGGGACCAGACGGACCTAAAGCCGTGGTAGACCGAATTCTGGCCTCGCTAGACGAAGCCTCGATCATGAGCCGGATCAAGGACGAACTCAAGGCCAAACTGGAAGCCCAGCGCTGGAACGTCCGCTAGACGCTGCTGGTGCAGCCACAAAGGGGCTTTCCCGCTGGTTCAGGCTAAAATCTGGACAGCGTTCCCCTATTTCTCGATGCTGGCCCCAGATGTCTGAACTATTTAACCCCTACATTGAGCGTCCGGTCGCGACTCAGTTTCTCAATACGCTGGCCCAGTCGCTGAAATCACCCAACCTGTCGCCGCTGCTGCTGCAAGTCTGGGGCGTGGGCGGCGTGGGCAAGTCTACGCTGTCGCGGCGGGCGGAAGCGGCCAATCCGCAGACGGTGGCGGCCTTTGTCGAGTTTGACCGGACGGAGGGGGCAACGGAGCCGATTGGCGTGATGCGGGCCTTGCATCAGCAGTTGCAGAAAGCTTTTGCGGGACAGCCGGACCCGTTTGGCAAACGCAACGCCGAGTATTTTGACGCGATTCACAAGCTGAACAGCGAGTCGGAGGACGGTAAGGGCGCAGCGACGGCAGAGCAGATCGAGACGGTGAAGCAGGGCGTGGTTTGGGCGGCGAAGGGCATCGGCGGATTGACGCCCGTGGGGTCGGAGCTGGCCGGGACGGTGGCCGGAGCCGTAGTGGAAAGCTCGACGCTGATTGCCTCGGAGGCCGACCGCTTGCGAAATCTGGTGCAGCGCCACCGGGCTACGAAGGGCAAGCGAGAGCTGCAAGAGCTGATTTTGGCTCCTTTGTCGCGCCTGACGGATGCCTTTGTCGAGAGCCTGAGCCACTGGAGCAAGCAGCGCCCGATTTTGCTGCGGCTGGACACCTACGAAAAAGCGCCTGCCGATGTGGATAGCTGGCTCTGGTCAACGCTGCTGGGCAACCATGCCAACCTGCGCGATCTGCGGCTGCGGATTCTGGTGACGGGGCGGCACGAGCTGCGGAACGAGGGCTGGCGCAAGCTGAAGCAGGACCGTCCGGGTTGGATCGAGCAGTGGTCGCTGCAACGGCTGACCCCGGAGCAAACCCAGGACTATTTGCAGCGGATTGGCTTCACCGACGCTACCCAGATTGCCCGAATCGCTAAAATCACCAAAGGCTTGCCCTACTACCTCAACTGGATCAGACCGGCTGCCCCAAGGCCAAGCGCATCCTGGACAACTGGGCTGAAACCCTGCCCCTGTTCTGGCAGGTGGTGCCGCCCTCGGAAGCCGACAGCCCCGAAGCCAACCCCAGCGCCGAGAAAGTTTTGTCTCCGGTTCAGTAGGCGTGATGAACTCCTAACCAGGGGGGCTGCGGCTCCCCTTTTTTTGTGGCCCTCTAAATTCCCGGCGGCCTCCTTATGTAAGTTGATTGCGTGGATAGGTTCTGGATACTGCCCTTTTGAGGAGGATTCTACGGAAAGTTTTTGTAGAATAAGTTGTTAGCTTGCTTGGAAATCTGTTGAGGACAGCATCTTCTGACACGTGTACCAACCACTTTAGTTCTGGAGATTTTTAATACAAGTTTTTGCATTAGTACTGTGTTAACATCTTGCAGAAGTACTGTAAGCAAATTTAGAAGGATGAACCAATCAACTATGCAATCATTGTCTTTTGAAGAAGAAAACTTTGGTTCTTCCAGAATTGCCGTGGTTGCCACTAGATATGGAATTTAGTCATTTCCAGGAGATGAACCGCTTCAGGTTGAACCAAAGCGTTCATAGCCCCGCAGATCGAGGGTTAAGCGCTGAAAAATCCGTTTGA
>JBJTUI010000051.1:0-4736 GCA_046080625.1 Elainella sp.
GAGCTGCTAGCAGATCACTTTTGCCCGCTGCATCCCAACAAAAAGGTGGAGTGGCGCGACGAACAAAACTACTTCTTTCGCCTCTCGGCCTACCAGGAACGGCTGGAGCAGCTCTATCGGGAGCAGCCCGACTTCATCCAGCCCGAAAGTCGGCGCAACGAAGTTTTGAGCTTTGTGGGCCAGGGATTACAGGACTTCTCGATCTCGCGAATCAATCTAGCCTGGGGGATTCCGCTGCCGGTCGAGCCCAGCCAGACAATCTACGTCTGGTTTGATGCCCTGCTGGCCTACGTCACCGCTCTGCTGGAGCCCGATCAACCCCCTTCTCTGGCGGCTGCCACAGCCAAGTGGTATCCCTTCAACATCCACCTGATTGGCAAAGACATTCTGCGTTTCCACGCGGTCTACTGGCCTGCGATGCTGATGTCGGCAGATTTGCCGGTGCCCCAGCGGGTATTTGGCCATGGCTTCTTGACCAAGGACGGCCAGAAGATCAGCAAAACCCTGGGCAACACGATCGATCCGGTCGATCTGGTGACTCGCTATAACGCCGATGCTGTCCGCTATTACTTCCTGAAAGAAATCGAGTTTGGTCGCGACGGCGACTTCAACGAAGAACGGTTTGTCAATACGCTCAACGCCGATCTGGCCAACGATCTGGGTAACCTGCTGAACCGGACGCTGAAGCTGGCCTATAAATACTGCGACCGCAAAGTTCCCTCCGTGACCGCCGATCAAATTTCGCCAGAGGATGGCCTGCGCGCTAAGGGCAAAGATCTGGGACAGCAGGTAGCTGGATCCTACGAGCGGTTGGCCTTTAGTCAGGTTTGTGAAGCGACGCTGGCGCTGGCCCAGGCTGGCAATAAATATGTGGACGAGCAGGCTCCCTGGGCGCTGGCCAAACAGGGTAAGCAGGCCGAGTTGGAGCAGGTGCTCTACAGCGTGCTGGAATCGGTGCGGCTGGCGGCCTATCTGCTGTCGCCCCTGATCCCGACCGTGAGCAATGCGGTCTATCGTCAGCTGGGCTTTACCATCGATTTCAATCAGGGTGATATTGGCGTCGTTGCCCCCTTTGCCAGACACAGCCAGTGGGGCGTTTTGCCTGCCGGACAGGCGTTAGGCGAGCCGGAACCGGTGTTTCAGCGGCTGGAATTATCCCAGGAAGCTTGATTGGCTTTCCCCAATTCGGCAAAGCTGTAGGGGCAAACTGTAGGGGCAATATGGCGAAGAAACTGCCAAATAGGGTTCACCTCCAGGTGATTTTCACGAAGATCGCCCTACAGCACTGCTAACAGTAGCCCCAGATTAAAGCAGGCCCAAATTACCCAAAAAGCTGGGCAGAAGATTGCTGCTCTACTCTCAGTTAGTATCTCCGAGCCAAACAGCTGTAGGTGCTGGGCTAGAAATAACAGCGCTTGGCGAGTAGTAATTGGTGAAGCGCGCTTGTAAAGCGCTTGGTGAAGCGTCCATATTCATCATCAGGGCGAGCTATCGAACGGCTGGCAGGGCTGATATTTTCCCCACGGGCTCCAGATTGATCGCAATTACGTCATCTCTGCATAAAGATTGCTAATTTTGTTAAGAAAATCTGAGCGACAGTTGGGATAGTCTAGGTGAAGTAAAGGAATAGCTAAGGGGTTCAAGCGGACTGTCCTGTATCAAAGTTAGGTTACACCAGCATTCAATTTGTCCGCTTGGTTACGATTGACTCTAATCTCTTCTAAAACGCAGCCGAAATGTGAGGCTGACTCTATAATTCATCACCATAGGCTAGATTGCACAGCGCCGCCTTGTCTAGGTTTACAGCAACCGAGTGTTGAGCGGGCGGCTGTTTAAACGCTCGAGTATGAGTTCATTAAACATATAAACTTTACAGCTCTAAACTGTTCATTTCTAACGATTCCGCGAAATTCTTAAGAAACGAGGTATAAAAACCATGTTCAACAATCAAATAGAGCATGAGACTATCTTTACGCCAGAACAGGTGCTGGAGAATCGGGGTCGGGTTGCTATCTTTATTGACGGCTCAAATTTGTTTTATGCGGCCTTGCAGCTGGGCATTGAGATTGATTACACAAAGCTGCTCTGCCGTTTGACAGCGGGATCGCGGCTGCTGCGCTCGTTCTTCTATACCGGCGTGGATCGAACCAACGAAAAACAGCAGGGGTTTTTGCTCTGGATGCGCCGCAATGGCTACCGGGTGATTTCTAAAGACCTGGTGCAGCTGCCCGATGGGTCTAAAAAGGCCAACCTGGACGTCGATATCGCAGTCGATATGATGGCTCTGGTGGGCTCCTATGATACAGCAGTATTAGTCAGCGGCGATGGCGACCTGGCCTATGCGGTTGATGCCGTCAGCTACCGGGGGGTGCGGGTGGAAGTGGTCAGCCTTCGCTCTATGACCAGCGACAGTTTGATCAACGTGGCCGATCGCTATATCGATCTCGACTCGATCAAAGAAGACATTCAGAAAACGCCGCGCCAGGGCTATACCTACCGGCCTCTGTCGGGGATTGGCTTAATCGAAGAGCCAGTCGAAGAAGACTAATTGGCCTGGGCCACACCTCAGATTTGCTTGGGCTGTCGCAGGTGAGAGCAGCTGGGTTGAATCATATGGCAAGATCAATAAGCAAGATCAAGGGGCAAGCTAGGCCGATGGCCTGGCGGCGCAGGTAGTTCTGCTGCTGTAGCCTGGAACATATGGCCGGGCGAATATGGCCTGGAAAAGAGGAGTAGGCATGGGTCGTGAGTTAAAAGCGCTGGGTTTTGTGCTGGTTTTGGTTTTGGTGGGCGGGTGTCGCCCCCAGACCAATCGTGCTGCTGAACAGGCGACGGAGGATGCCAAGCCAACCCTAAATACCAATCTGGCTTTCAACAACATTACGCTGGAAGAAGCCGATGACCAGGGCCGTCCCCTGTGGAAGGTGAAAGCCGCAGAAGCTATCTACACTCCCGACAAGCGAACGGCCCGAGTGACTTCGCCCACCGGCCAGCTCTACCAGGACGGTCAGCCGATCTACCGCATCCAGGCCAGAACGGGCGAGATCCAGCAGGGCGGCGACCGGGTAATCTTGCGGGGCAATGTGGTGGCAACTGACACCCAAAGCGGC
Source organism: Elainella sp. (assembly GCA_046080625.1). Lineage (GTDB taxonomy): Bacteria > Cyanobacteriota > Cyanobacteriia > Elainellales > Elainellaceae > Elainella. Next base: position 3,111 of record JBJTUI010000051.1, read on the forward strand.
GCGGTGCTGCGGGCCGATCAGCTGGAGTGGCAGCCCAAGCAAGACCTGCTGCTGCTGCGCGGCAACCTGCGCGGGTCTCACCCCAAGGTGAAGCTGGTGGCCAAGCAGGCCAAGGTGTTTAACCGGGAGCGGCGGGCCGAAATTTCGGGACAGGTGACGGCCCTGACCGAGAACCCGAAGCTGCGGCTTCAGACCGAGCAGGTGATTTGGCAAATTAAGGACGAGAAGCTGGTCAGCAACCAGCAGGTGCAGGTGCAGCGCTTGCAGGACAACAAGGTGACCGACCGGGCCGTGGCCGAAGCTGCCGAGGTGGATCTGGTCAAACAGATCGCTCACTTAAAGAAGAACGCCCGCCTGACGATTCTGCAACCACCGCTGCTGATCAGCGGCAACTCGTTGGTCTGGGATGTACCTAAACAAACCCTGGTAGCAGATCAGCCCGTGACGGTGGTGCATCAACAGCAGCAGGTGCAGATCACGGCCAATCGGGGCCGGATGGAGCTGAAGCCCCAAAACGCCTTTTTCGAGGGCAACGTCAATGCTGTGGCCTCGCGCAACCGCTCCAAGCTCACCTCCAATACCCTGACCTGGAAGATGGGCTCTGAGGAGGTGACGGCTGAAGGCGATGTCGTCTATGTCCAGCCCGATCCGCCCGCTACCCTGCGGGGAGCCAAAGCGGTGGGCAAACTGCAAAACCGGACGGTGGTGGTCAGCGGTGGGCGAGTAGTCACCGAAATTATTCCGCAGCAGGAGCTAATTCCGGGGGGCTGATTGGGGTCTGTTCCCCACCAAACTCGTTGTTTTAGCCCTCTGCTAGCGCTACTGGCGCTGATCCAGCTCCTGCTCAAGCTGATTGCGTCGGGTGACGCCCAGCCGGTTAGAAGCGCGGTTGTGGGACTTGAGGGAGGCTGGCTGGTCTGCGCCCCAGGACTGCTCCACGTTGGCTAGCAGCTGATCCTGCTGGGCATGCAGCCTGCCCAGATCACCTGGCCCCAGGTTGATGATCGCAAACCAGACCAAGCTGCGGTCGCGGGTGGGTAAGACGCCAGCCAGGGCGCTGACTTCGTTCAGGGTGCCGGTTTTGACCACGGCGTTCAGCGGCGTTTGGCGGCCCTCCAAGGTACCGCCGTCCTGGCCCGCAATCGGAAACACGTCGGCAATATTCAGGCTGTGGGGTTTGAGGTAGCGCTGGATTGCAACCAGCATGGTGGCCACGGCGCGGGGCGAAATCCGGTTCTCTGGCCCCAGCCCTGAGCCATTGCTGAGCTGGATTTCACCGGGCGGAATCTGGGTCAGACTGGACACCTTTTGGGCGACGGCAGCGGCCCCTCCCACCGAGTCTGCCAGCATCTGGGCCATGACGTTGTTGCTGTAGATGTTCATGGCCTTGACCAAATCGACCACGGGCAGCGACTGGCGGCGCAGAATCGGCGTGGCGTTAGCGGGCACCGCACCCACCTGCACATTGCCCTGAATCACCACCTGCGGGCGGGGCGTTCCGGGGGGTAGCTGCTGATATTGGGCCTCGGCTTCGCCCGACCAGAGGCTGGCGTTCAGCCCCTGCTTCAGCAAATTGCCCGACCGCAGCGGATTGTCCTCGAAGTTCATGGCAAAATTGCCCGCTAC
>JBJTUI010000052.1:0-13805 GCA_046080625.1 Elainella sp.
CAGGTGGCTTTTGATCAGGTGTTTTTCCGCTATAAGGAAGAGCAGGAGCCGATCCTGCGCGGGGTTTCGTTTGAGGCCGAACCCGGTCAGTTTGTTGGCATTGTCGGACGCAGCGGCTCGGGCAAAAGTACGTTATCGAAACTAATCCAGCGGCTCTACCCCGCCGAGGCTGGCCGGATTTTAATTGATGGATTTGACATCAAGAGCGCCGACCTGGCCTCGCTGCGGCCCCAGATCGCCGTGGTCCTGCAAGAAGATTTTCTGTTCAACGGCAGCATTCTGGAAAACATTACCCTGGGCAATCCAGACGTCAGCGCCGAAGAGGTGATCGAGGCAGCCCGGATGGCCGTGGCCCACGACTTCATCTGCGACCTGACGGACGGCTACGAAACCAACGTCGGCGAGCGCGGCACTTCGCTCTCGGGCGGCCAGCGGCAGCGGATCACGCTGGCCCGGCTGTTTCTCTCAAAAGCGCCAATCCTAATTCTGGATGAGGCCACCAGCCACCTCGACGCCGAAACCGAGCAGCAGGTGCTGGAAAACCTGAAGCGCGTCTCCAAAGACCGCACCATGTTCCTGATCGCCCACCGGTTTGCGCCCCTGAAGCAGGCCGACCAGATCCTGACGATGGAGAAAGGCGTGATTGTGGAGCGCGGCAGGCACGACGAGCTATTGAAGCAGAAGGGGCTTTACTGGTCGCTCTACCAGCGCCAGCAGGCTTCGATCTAGATAGGAAATACACAAGCAATCTCTCAGAATGTTCGCGTCAGTCGAATGCGGAGGCAAGTCCTTACACTCCATTTTTGTGTACTGCATCTGCCTGAAACACCCTGTAGAAATGCTACCTCTTTCCAGCGAGGCAGGCCGTAGCTTTAACCCCAACACAAATTAGCTGATCGCAAGGTTCAGGCCTGCGAATGCTGTTGCTGATTTGACGCAGCAGCCTGAGCAGAGGTCTACCAAACGTAGTAAACTTTACCGGGGGTTTACTCAAAAATTAGCGGAGTAAATCTTCCGTAAATTCAACAGGTCAAGCCTGACAAAACTACCAACTTTATAAGAAGCTTGAGCGATAGTTCACGCAATTGCGTATAGTTTCAGTACTTTCTGGAGTCATCCAATCTGGAGGCAGCCAGAAGTAAGTAGATGGCCAAAGTATTCGGGACATAGCTGGGTCTGGGGCTGTGCCCCAAGCAGGAGGCTTGCCCTCTGCACGCCCTCACTGGTCCTGAGTTTAATTGAGGCGGTTTACTGAGGCGAGTTGTTTTAGGTCGGTTCACACAGCCCCCCAGAAGATTACTTCTGAACTAACAGCTTGCAGGAAAAGAGGCAAGTCCATCGGACTCAGCTGGTCGGTGAAGCGCGCAATTCCAGTCCTGCCCAAGCTGTACCCGTCTTAGACTAAGTTGAATCGCAGCTCTGCCCTACCTCTATTTTTTGAACTTCGAACTGCGCTTTTGCTACCAATAATTCTAGAAGCTCTTGCCAGTTTAGATTCACTTCCACGTGAATTCAGGCATAGAGTTGCATCCCTTCTGTTGAAAATCTTGGCCCCACAGCCCGGTTTGGCCGCCCGATCTGATCGATCCTCTGGCTGAATTTCGATTCATTCCTATCGTATGCACTGAATGCACTGAATATGGCACAAGACATTTTGAGACTGACGAGCGCTGACTTTTCCCAGTCGGCGTTTGTTCTCTATACGACTCCTGTTTCCTCGGCGAACGGTTTGTCAATTACGTTTGATTTCTACTCCTACCAGGGCGACGGGGGAGACGGAATCAATTTTTTCTTGGTAGACGGCAGCCAAAATCCCACCCAGCCGGGCGGGTTTGGGGGTTCCCTCGGCTATGCTCCGATCCAAGATGGCACTGGGGCAACGATTCCGGGGCTGGTTGGAGGATATCTGGGGATCGGCTTCGATGAATTCGGCACATATTCCGATGGACAATCAGCGCGGGTTGGAGGAGTCGGAATACGGCCTGATTCCATTGCGGTTAGAGGCAGCGTCGCGACTAACTATATCTACCTGACCGGAACAGATACATTACCTTCTAGTCTGGATAACCCAGGCCCGACCGCAACCCGAGCCAACTCAAAACGCACGGCCCAGATCGATCTCTCCCCAACCGGTGATCTGTCCGTCAAGGTAGACCTCAATGCTGACGGTGACTACACCGATCCGGGTGAAGCTGCTATCACGAACTTCAATGTAGTCACTGCTGGCAATGGCGCGTTGCCCTCTACATTCAAGTTTGGGTTTGCAGGCTCAACGGGTGGCAACTCCAACATTCACGAAGTTGGCAACTTCAATATCAGAACCGCCGCCGGAGCCCCGATTCCGGGCGATTTCATCAGCAACATTACGATCATTGGTTCTGGCGGTAACGATAGACCGCCCACGACCTCTGGCAACGATACGGTCCAGGCTGGAGCGGGCAACGACACACTCACCGGACTGGAAGGCAACGATGTGCTAGTGGGCGGTCTGGGGGCCGATACATCCACAGGTGGGCCTGGGGCTGACCGATTTGTGTTTGCAGGCGCTAACCGCGCTGAAGCTCTCCGGTCTTCCACCCTGCGCTCTAGAGATCGAATCACGGACTTCAAGTTCTCGGAAGGTGACAAATTCCAGATTGACTCGGACGGCAACCTGCAAACGGTGGGCGAACTCCCTAGAGGTCTGTTCAACGCCGGGGTAGAGAGGGGTTCGCTGCAAAAGGCGGCACAGGCTGCCTATGCGGACAAGGACGGCAGACGCAGGGGCAACCAGAAACTTCGGCCTAACGAAGCCGTTTTCTTCCGGTTGGGTAGCCGCACCTATCTCTCGGTCAATGACAGCAACGCGGCCTTCTCCGCAACTAACGACCTGCTGGCCGATGTGACCGGCATTGAGTTTAAGCGCGGTGACGCTACAAAGGGTGTGCTGAGAGCCGCAGATTACTTTATCTAGCGGATCTGATCGAAGGGGGCTAGTCCCCAACCTGAGTCAAGAGAAGTCCATTAGAAACTGTGCCCTGCAAGCTGCTTTGCCCTATACAACGGGTGAGCAAACGGCGGGGCACAGAGCTTTTGGCGTTCTAAGGCCAGCTGGCAACCAGAGGGTCGAGCTGACGAGGATAAACCAACCAGCTGCGCTGCCAGGGCTGGGTCAGGGTTTTGATCAGCGGGGAATATTCGCTGATTTCTACCAGGCCCGCAGTGGTTTTTAGCTGAATTCCGTGGTGGTAGAGCGTGTAGCCGCTGCTCTGGGTGGTGCGCAGCCCCGCATAGTAGGATGCCTCCAATCCCTGGTCAGTGAGCGCCTGCTGCACATCTGCTAGCAGCTTCTGGCGGTGCTCAGCGCTGAAATGGGTGACATCACAGCATTTGAGCAGATCGCGATCTACAAAGCGGCGGCAGAGGTCGGCCAAGACTGGATCGGCCAAAACTGGATCGGGCACGGGGTCGGCTGAAGTATTGGCCAGCCCCGAACTAGCCCAGCGCTGAAGATGATAGACAAACACGCCGTCATCCGCGTTCAAGTAGTCGCGCAGCTGGAGTTGGTTGCAGTCCTGGCTCAACCAGGCGGTCACGGTATCGTCGGCCCAAAGTCCAGAGGCCAGCAGCTCGCGGGCTCGTTTGAGGGCATGGAACAGCACCCAGGTAGCAGCAATATTTTTGGGGTGATTGTAGACCTGGGCATACATGAAATAGCGCACGATCAGGTAATGCTCAATCGCCGCCAAACCTTTGCGGGCCACGGCAAGCTGCTGGGTGGCCGGGTCAAACCGCAGGGCCAGCAGAATTCGATCCAGGTCAAGCCTGCCGTAGGAGATGCCGGTGGAATAGCTGTCCCGCATCAGGTAGTCGATGCGGTCGCAGTCGAGCTGGCTGGACACCAGCTGCCAGACGCAGGCCACCGGATGCTGCTTGCGATAGATTTGCTGAATTTCGGCCAGCAGGTGGAGATCATACTGCTCCAGCAGGCGGCGAATCGGCTCATGCTCCTGGAGAATTCGCCCGGTCCAATGCTCGTGCTCACAGCCAAAAATCTCTTCACAGGTGTGGCTGAATGGCCCGTGGCCAATGTCATGCAGCAGCGCCCCACAGAGCACGGCGGCCCGGTGGGGCAGGAGTTGGGGATGGTGGGCTTCGAGCTGGTCAAAGGCGCGGCGAGCCACGGCCATGACGCCTAGGGAGTGGGTAAACCGCGAGGCTTCGGCCCCGTGGAAGGTGAGGCTGGCTGGTCCAAGCTGACGAATTCGCCGCAGGCGCTGAAAGGCCGGGGTGTCAATTAGGCGGATCAGCAGCGCTTCAACCGGGTCATCTCCATCCAGGGCAATCGCGCCGTGCAGCGGATCGTGGTAGGTGCGGCTCTGGACTGAACCCGCTGAACCCACCGAAAAATCGCTGGCCATTAGCCGGTGCCCGCAGCCACAGCGGTTTGTGTCAGCAGATCCAGGGCCGCCTGATACTGCTGGTCGGCCTGAGTTCCTACCTGCTCGCGGTTGATTGGCGGATCGAGCGGCACCTCCAGATTGGGGGAAATGCCCAGCTTGTTGATATCGCTGTGGTTAGGCGTCTCGTATTTAGCGATCGTCACGGCCAGACCCGAACCATCCGACAGGTTAAACAGGGACTGGATCAAGCCTTTACCAAAGGTGCGTTCGCCCACCAACTGCGCCCGTCCGTTGTCCTGTAGCGCTCCGGCCAGGATTTCGCTGGCGCTGGCCGTGCCCTGGTTCACCAGTACCACCAGCGGGTCCTGGGTAAGAGACTGGCCGGTTGCCATAAAACTATCCTGAATGCCGTTGCGGTTGACGGTGTAGACAATCGTGCCCTCATCTAGCCACAGCCGGGCCACCTCTATGCCCGCTTGCAGCAGCCCGCCCGGATTGCTGCGCAGATCGAGAATATAGGCGTTGGCCTGTTCTGCCTCCATTTGCTTAACCGCGTTGGCCACTTCTGCTGTGGCATTGGCGTTGAATTGGCTAAGGCGAATGTAGCCGACGGTGAGGCCAGCTTCCTGGCGCAGCTCAGCATAGACGGGATTCAAGTTAATCCGATTGCGCACTACCTGAACGTCGCGAGCCTTGGCTAGGTCTTCATCCTCAGCTACCACCGTCAGCGTGACCTGACTGCCGATCGGGCCACGCATTCGCTCAGCTGCCTCGTCCAAACTCAGCATGGAGGTCGGCACCCCGTTGATCTTGACGATCCGGTCGCGCGGCTTGATGCCAGCCTGCTCAGCCGGAGAGCCCTCGATTGGGGCAATCACCCGCAGCTCGCTTGAGGCCGTGTCCTGGGTGATCTGGAGCCCGACGCCCGTCAGCGCCCCCGAGGTGTTGGTTTGCAGGCTGCGGTACTGGTCGGGCCGCATGAACCGGGTAAACGGATCGCCCAGCGTTGCCAGCATATCCTGGATCGCCTTGTAGGTCTGCTCCCGATCCATCAGGGGCTTTTGCAGCGCCTTTTGCCGCACCAGCCACCAGTTTTGCTGGTTGAAGGTTTCATCGACATAGGCGCGATCCACAATCCGCCAGACTTCGCTAAACAACCGCTGTTCTTCCGTAAACGCGGTGGCCGGAGCTGAGAAAAAACCGAGCATCAGGACGATTGGCAGGAGAACCAGTAGACCAATCTGAAAGATACGTTTTGTCATGAAACAAATTCTAAACGGGTCAAACCGGTTCTGGCTACTTCAAATCGCCCAATTAGCCGCTATGGGAACAGGTTGAAGTTCCCAGGTCAAGTTTTCCTGACGAAATCCCTAGAGCAGACGGGAACGCAGAACGCCCCCGCCGACTCCCAGACCGGATATTGGCTTACTAGATTTGCTAACCCAGCGCTTCTGACTCAACTTGACTCAAACCCGGTCCCGTTTGAGTTCGTCAGGTTCACCTAGGCCAAATTGTCACCTAGGCCAAATTGACTGAACGAGTTGCCCCAGCCGCCAGCGCTTCGACCAGGCTCCGCACCACGGCCACCATCGCGATCTCGTCGTTCAGTTTGTTGATCGCCGAACCGACGCCAACCCCAGATGCACCCGTCGCAATTGCCATTGGAGCCGTGACATCCGACAGACCTGAGGCACAGAGCACCGGAACCGACACCGCCCGCGAAATTGCATGGGCTGCCGCCAGGGTAGGTGCGGCTTTTTCAATCAAGCCCAACAGACCCGCATGGCTGGGCTGGCTGCTGGTGCCGCCCTCCGTCTGGATCAGATCAGCCCCGGCCTGGACTAACGCTTCGGCCAGCTGCACCTGTTGATCCAGTTCCAGAATATGGGGCACGGTGACAGAGAGACAAACCTGGGGCAGCAGAGCGCGGGTCTGCCGGGTCAATTCCAATACTTCGGGCGCTTCAAACCGGCGGCCCTGGGCATAGAAGGCGTCAAAGTTACCGATTTCCACCAAGTCAGCTCCGGCGGCTACAGCCTCCACAAGTTTATCGGGCTCGACGGCTGATACACAGATCGGCAAAGCCGTAAGCTGCTTGCTCATCTGCACCAACGCCGCATCTGCCGCAATATCCACAAAAGTCGCGCCGCCCCGGTCAGCTGCCTTCACCACGGCTGCCACCCGCTGGGCATCAAAATTGGTCAAACCGCTGATTACCTTCAGCGCAGTTCGCTGTGCCAAAGCCCGCTGAAGAGAGGGATGCATGGTCATAGTTTTGAATTCCTGTGTTTTGAGTTCCGCTGAATCGTTCCCTGGAACGGTTCAATTGACTTATTGTGCCATGGGGGATGGGGAGTGGGGGAGATGGGGGAGATGGGGAGGTGGGGGAGATGGGGAGAGAAACAGTGGTGCTGAATGTAGAGAGGAATGCTGTGTATTGATGGCTTTGGCAATTTCGCCAATCTCTCCTCGTGGAAGGGCACAGGGCTGGGTTCTGGGGAAATTTGAGTTTGAGGGTTCCCCAACAGGAGAAAGCGAATTCCTACTCCTACAACACCGAAAATCGAAAAGACCAATCTACGCCTCTAATTCCCACCTCCCTACCTCCCCATCTCCCCCACTCCCCACCCTAAACTCCAGCCGCCACGCTGGCCGAATCACGAATATGCTCTAGCGTCAGTTCGCCAATCGGGGCACCGTTATCGAGCACGGTCAGTTTGGGTGCGCCGGTTTTGAGGATCAGCGAGAGGGCGTGGCGCAGGCTGTCGCTGCGGTCAACGGTGGGCAGGGTGTTTGGGAAGGCCGACTGGGCCAGCAGGTCGGTCATGGCGGTTTCGACCCGGAGCAGGCTGAGCTGGCGCACCATGTCATCGGCTCCCACCAGGCTATAGACAAACTCGTCGGCGGGTTTGGTGAGGACGTTGAAGGGCGTGTCGTACTGGACAATCTGGCCCTGTCGCATGATCAGCAGGTAGTCGGCCAGCCGCAGGGCTTCCTCGACGTCGTGCGAAACAAACAGGATGGTTTTCTGGAGCTGGCGCTGGAGCCGCAGAATTTCGTCTTGCAGACTGGCGCGGGTAATCGCGTCGATTGCGCCAAATGGCTCGTCCATCAGCATCACCTGGGGGTCGCCTGCCAAAGCTCGCGCCAGCCCAATTCGCTGCTGCTGGCCTCCCGAAAGCTGGGCCGGGTAGCGATTACGGTATTCCTGGGGCGGCAGTTCGACTAAATCGAGCAGTTCATCAATCCGGGATTGGATGCGGGAGCGCGACCAGCCCAGCAGCTTGGGCACGACCGCGATGTTTTGGGCCACGGTCATGTGGGGGAACAGGCCCGACTGCTGGATCACATAGCCAATCTGCTGGCGCAGGGCCGTGACCTTGAGCTGGCGAATATTTTGGCCGTCGATGTAGATCTGGCCTGAAGTAGGGTCATACAGCCGGTTCACCATTTTCAGCAGGGTGGTTTTGCCGCAGCCCGATGGCCCCAAAATCACCACCAGCTTCCCGGAAGCCACCTCGCAGCTACAGCGATCGACCGCAGGACGAGGCGCACCCGGAAACTTGAGGGATACCTGCTCAAACCGAATTCCACCCACAGTTTTTCTCCAGTTTTGCTGATTACCGTCTGCTATAGCCTGCTGCGGCCTGCGGGCTGGCAAGATGCAAACCTGCAAGCTTCAAATTGGCAAGATCTAAATTGGCAAAAGCGGGGCCAGTTTGACCAGCCCCGCCCATTTCTAGAGCAATCCGGCCTGGGTCATGAACTCCTTGGCCACATCGGCGGGTTCGCGTTTTTTGCCGCTGACTTCGTAGTTGAGGCGCTGCATCGTCGCATCGTCCAGCTTGGGAGCCAGGGCGTTCAGGGCTTCGGTAATTTTGGGATTGGCGTCTAGCGCCTGCTGCCGCACGACCGGCGCAACCTGATAGGGCGGGAACAGCTTTTTGTCGTCTTCCAGCACCACCAGGTCAAAGGCGGCAATTTCGCCGTCGGTGCTGTAGGCCACGGTGACATCGGCCTGTCCGTCGGTCAGGGCTTTGTAGCGCAGGCCCGAATCCACCGCCTTGAATTCCTTCAGTTCGAAGTTGCCATATTTGGCCTTGATGCCCGGCAGTCCGTCTTCCCGCACTTCAAACTCGGGCGCGCCCACCATGGTCAGCTGGCTGGCCTTCGCGGCCAAATCAGAGATGGTCTTAATGCCCAATCGCTCGGATGTTGCTTTGGTCATGGCCAGCGCCTGGGTGTTGTTCATCGGCGAAGGCTCTAGCCAGACCAGGCCATATTTTTCCTTGTAGCCAGCCGCCACCTTGTCATAGACCTGCTGCGGATCGGTCAGGGCTGGCTCTTTCAAAATCGTCAGCAGTCCCGTGCCGGTATATTCCGGGTAGAGGTCGATCTCGCCGCTCTGGAGGGCTGCCTGCGCGACGGGGGTACCGCCCAGGTTCAGCTTGCGTTCCACCGGCAAACCGGCCTTCTCCAGGGTCAGGGCATACATTTCGCCAATAATAAAGGCTTCCGTAAAGTCCTTGGAGCCCACCTTGATTGGGGCACTGGTGCTGCTAGTTCCGGTGCCGCCGCTGGCGCAGGCAATTAGAACGGCAGCGGTAAACAGGGCAAGCAAGGGTAAAACTAACCGACGACGAATTCTGTTCATGGGCTTCACAAGAGATTCACTGGGGCTGAGTAGGGCAAGAGACACCCTGCTGGAGCAGTTCAGAACATGATAGCGAACTTTACCAGCCAGCCCAATTGGCAATTCTGCCCATCAGGTGATGCCTGGATAAACGGAAGTAATGGGTGGCGCTGGAGCCAGCCGAGTTCACCAGATTTCTAGGGGCTGTCATCAATTAGAGTTATAACCCCCACGCTTGAACGAGTACAGCCCCTAGTTGGTTTGATTAAGGCGGGCGCGGCAAGCCTGGTAGTGCGAGCCTTTCATCATCAATTGATGACGCGCCCTAGGGCAACCAGCGGGGCCGCAGACCAGCCAGTTCGAGCGGCTGGGGATCGGCAGGCGCGGGCTTGCCCTGCTTGTCCTGCACCAGCGGCAAAAACCAGAGCTGGCTGGCCGTAATCACTTTGCCCTCGCGGCTGCGAATCGCGCTGCCTGCCGCTGGTTTGGCTTCAGCCACCACTTGGTCAAACAGCAGCCCCAGGCCATCGGGCGCTAAGCTCACCTGGATATCACGCTGCACCGGCAGCTGTAGCAGATCGTAACGCTCCACGTCTTTGGCGGGCGATTTGGCCCCGTCGGCGGTTTGGGTCTGGGCCACATCGGCTGGGCCGGGCAGGGGAATCGCGGCAATGTAGGGCTCTTCCTGATAAACTTCACCGGGCATGCGGCGCGTGTAGAGGCAGTAGATCGTGCGCTTGGTTGGGTCGAACACCGCCTCTAGAATTGAGCCGTCCGTAGTGAGCAGCTGCCGCTCGACGCCCTGGTTGGTGACCAGAAACAGAGAGCGGGTGGGGTTTTCCGGGTTCACATTGAATTTCACCATCGCCGCCGCCGAGCCGTCTCGGGCAAAGCTGAGGATGACGCCATATTTCGGCAGAAAATCGAGGGTTTGGGCGTCGGTAGCCAGGGGCAAAATTGCCATCCCCTGCCCCTGGGACATGGCCAGCGATTGACTGTCGGGTGCAATCAGAAAATTACCGCCCGGATCGGCATTCACCTTCTGGGGCGCAGCTTCACCCTGGATGATCCAGAGCCCATAGTCGCCCGGATCATCGCGCTTCACCCGCTGGACGGCAATGGTTCGACCATCTGGCGACAGATCAAACTTGAGGTTCTGGTAGACCTGACTATCCAGCACCAGCTTGACCTCGCCCGGATTCTCCGAGCTGGGGGCTGAAACCGGAGCATTACCCGACTCCAGCAGCGAAGTGGCCGGGGCGCGAGGAATGATGCCGGTCGTCACCGTATAGAGCTGCTGGTCTAACACCCCTTTGGTTTGACTGTTGCGCTCGGTAGCAGAAAACAGAATTTTGTCGCCGTTGGGGTAGGGTTTGAAGTCCATCACCACCAGGTTTTCGGGCGTGAGGATTTTTTGCTGCTTCTGGCTGAGGTTGGCCAGAATTAACCGTCCCGCCTCGGCTCCTTCGACGCCCAGGTAGACAAAAGCTCGGTCGCGGGTTTGAAACTGACTGACAAAGGGCTGCATCTGGGTGCGGGCGTCGTCGGAGCGGCTGAACCGATCCCGGGCCTTGGCCAGCTTCACCTCGAACGAAGTGCCGTAGGGCGCGGGCTGATCCAGCGTGTAGGCCATGCGTCGTCCGGCCCAGCTATATTTGCCGGTCAGGGGCGGCTCAATCGTCAGGTTTTGCTCAACGCTGGCGTGATCCATCGGGCGGCTAAAGCTCATGACAAAGGCCGTATCCTCTGCCCCGACCTGCCGATCGGCCCAGTTAAAATTGCGAATGCGCGGGGCGGTGCGATCCCCTTTCAGCAACAGGCCGCCGATCAGCAAACTGAACAGCAGAATCAGCAGAATCGCCGTCCGGTCAATCGGCTGGAGCAGTTTACGGGGCAGAGGTGAATCAGCCATAGATTCAGTAAAGCCAAATTCAGTAAAGTCAAGAGGGACAGCGAGCGTCAGACCAACCGAGCGCCCGCAAGGATTCTATTTTAGAAGCTGAACTGGGTATAATGCCGCAGCCCTGTCGTTTTCCCCCGCAATCCCCGCCCATGACCTCCTATACCGTCACGCCCCTGGCTGAAGATATCTTTCTGGTCAACCTGCTGGAGCCTGCCTTTTGCCAGGAACTGATCAGGCTTGCCCAACAAAAAGCCCTACAGGCTGCCGATATCCTGCTCGAAACCGTAGATAACCAGGTGCGCAGCGGCGATCTGCTGAGGCTGGGTGAGTCTGACCCGGAACTCAAGGCGGCCAACCAGGCGCTGCTGGAGCGATTTGCCGTGATCAAGCAGCTGCTGATGCAGGTCTATGGCGTGCCGTTTCCCTATGCCGAACCCTGCACGATTTTGCGCTACCGGCCCGGTCAGTTCTACAAGCGCCATATTGATAATCTGCTGCTGGGCAGTCGCTTTGAGGAACTGGAGCAGGGCATCCCCACCCGCGACATCAGCATTGTCGGCTACCTGAACGACGGCTTTAGCGGCGGCGAAACCTACTTCGACCGCCAGGATATTAAGGTGACGCCCCAAACCGGGGCAGTGCTGGTGTTTCCCGCTGGCTTTACCCACCCCCACGCCTCTCTGCCCCTGCTGCAAGGCGAGAAATATGCCTTCACTAGCTGGCTATTTCACTAGATAAGCAGATCTCTATTGGGCAACTTGACTGGGACGACGTGAAGGAATGGCTAAATGATTGGCTAAGAGACATCGCCAAGCTGTCTATGGAGTTTGGCAGCTAGTCAATCTTCCACGGCGGTTTCTGAATCGGCTGGCTTGCTCGCGTCATCCGCCGGAGGCACTCCCGGAACTGGCTCAAAAGCTGGACAGTAGCCGCTGAGCGTCACCCGAAACCCAAACAGCGGCGAGAGGGGATTGCGGCAGCGTTGACCACGACAGTGGATGCAGTTCTGGCAGCATTCGGCCTCCAGGGTTGCCTCGTCGCCTGGTTCAATCAGCTCGCGCTGGGACAAACTGCGCAACACCAGCTCCTCTCCCTGCCAGCGCGCTTCTACCAGGCCCGTATCGGCAAAGGACTGCCAGCGGGGATCGGCAGTCAGGGCATCCGAGAAGCTGATCACCACCGCCGTTTCTATCTCGACCACTTCGCCTTCGTAGCGCGTTTCCGGCGGGGCGGGCTGCAAAAAGGTTTCACCAATCGGCAGAGACACCTGGGTTCCGGCAGCAGGCATGTGCAGGTGGTAGCGGTTTTGCAACTCTTCTAGGCTAGCCAGATCGCTGAGGTAGGTGGATGAGCCGTGGGTAAACACGACATGTTGGGGCCGCAGATTGTGGATCAGCTGGGTGGTGCCCGCCCCGTCGCAGTGGTCGCTCAGCAGATAGTTTTCTACCAGAAGCTGGCCGGATTGCAGACGCTGTTGCAGCAGTTCCGAAGTTTCTAGCGCCTGCATCACCGTCAGTTCGACTTCTCCCAGTCGCCCCGGATGCTGGGGCAGCAGCAGCAGCCAGGAGGTGTCGTTGTGGCGGCAGTAGCGGCTGAGGTCGGCGTCTTGACTGGTCAGCATAATGCAGGGAGGCTGGCCCAGCTTCGGGGAACCGGCATGGGCATAGCGCCGCACCCGAGGGCGAATCCGCTCGTCCCAAAACAGAGCCTGGTGCCGTGCGAAGTTCTGCACCGTTTCGGGAAAATGAGAGATCATATCCAGGTAGACATCGCAGCCCAGGGCGACGCTGCCATCCACCCAAATATCCAGATCGCGCCCGGTGAAGTGGTGGTGGCTGCGCAACAGCATCAGCAGCTCCTGCCCCAGCCCCAGTGTGATTGTGGGCATCAACACCGATTGCCCGTCGGTCAGGGCACGATGGATGCGCTCGGCCAGCTGGTTTTCCTGCTGCCGCCGATGGGGGAACCGGGCCGTGCCGTAGCTGCCTTCCACAATCAGCACATCAGGCTTGAGGCCGCGCAGATCTTCCAGGGGCAGGCCATCCACTAGGCGCGAGTTAGACAGCAGAAAATCGCCGGTATAAAACACGGTATAGGCTCGTTCGGCTCCGACTGAGCCCGAGTCATCATCGCGTTCGGATTGACTGCGGTAGGTCAGCAGCAGGGCCGCCGCTCCAGGCAGATGCCCCGCCGGGATCAATTCAGCGCTGAGGCCCGGATAGAACTCGACCGGCGTTCGCCAGGGCAACGCTCGACAGAACCGGGCTGCGGGCTGATTGGGCCAGTTCAAGGGCAGCAGCTCAGCCGTCACCTCGCTGGCATAGACCGGCAAACCGGGAAAGGCGCGATGCAGGGACAGCAAACCCCGGGCGTGGTCAGGATGGGCATGGCTACAGAGCACCAGATCAACCGGGGGAACCTGGCGTGACAACAATGGACCCAGCTCACGCAGACCGCAGTCCAGCAAAATTCGATAGGGTCCCATGTGCAGCAGCCAGCCCACGCCTTCAGTCTGGTCTGTGCCATAGGGGAAACATTCAAGTTCGGCCACAGCAAAAGCTTGCTAACAAATCGTCTGAAAATTTGGCGAATCAGCTAGCCATGGATCAAATTTTAGAGACTCCACCTGCCAAAACCAACAGCCAGATGCCTGACTGCTTGGGGAGTTCAGCGCTTTAGCCCAATGGAGCAGCAGGCGGCCTAGTGAGCAGAGCCGTTGCCGTGATAGTTATCAGAATCGTAGAACCCATTGCGGGTGCCGAAAAACAGGCAGGCCAGCGCAAACAGCGGGGTCAAGATCAACAAAATTGTTTTAACGTCCATAGGTTTAAGTCAACTTATCAAGGAGGATTGATTAGCCCTATTTTGAACCAGAAAACTGGAGGAG
>JBJTUI010000053.1:0-8791 GCA_046080625.1 Elainella sp.
GCACCACTCAAGCAAATCCGTTTCAGTTCAGCAGGGTGGATGATCAGCCTTGATACTGCTGGCTCGGTGTCCTTTTGGCAATCTGCAACAGGTGAGTTGAAAGGACAGTTACCCCATCGGGCCCTGGATGTTCAGATTAGCCCCGATGGTAATACTGTGTTGACCGCAGGAGAAGATGGTACAGCCCAACTCTGGCAGGTCGTTTCCCAACAGAATGGCAGCCTAAGCTTTAAGCAATTCAAAACCCTTCCCCATCCCGATGTTGTCTATCAGGCTGAGTTTAGTGCTGATGGGCGCTGGCTTGCCACACTCTGCAAAGATGGCAAGGTCCGGCTCTGGAATCGACAGGGCCAGCTCCAGCGGCTGTTGACTGCTGCTAACAAGGTTGAGGTGACGACAAACACTCCAGCCCAGACTTCGGTATCAAAGCCAGTCTTGAAGGTGAAACAGCTGGTGTTTAGCCCGGATGCCAAGACCTTAGCGACCATTGACGAGAGAGGTCAAATTGGGCTGTGGGACCTCCAGAGAGGCCAATTCCAGACCCAGTTAAAGCGTGATGACGAGGCGTTTGAGGCCAACCCTCAGCTAATTGGGGAGGCGCAGACAGAGAAATCCCTGATAGCTTTTGGCCCGAACGGATCAATGCTGGTTACAGCTACTCCCGGTACAGGTAACCAGCGGACTGCCTATCTGTGGAATCGACAGACAGGCAAAGAGATTGGTAAACTCGCTGGCCACGGTACTGAAATTCGCTCCCTGCAATTTAGCCCGGATGGCACCTATGTCGTGACGGCAAGTGCAGAGGGAACGATCCGCCTTTGGGCCTCTGAGCTGGGGGGAGAACTACCTTCCCTGCAAGTCTCTAACGGCGCTGTAGAATCACTCGCCTTCTTGCCTGGTACTGCTCAGGCGCAAAATCCAGTTGCTAGCATGGCTCAACCGGAGGCGGTGTCTGTATCTGAACGGCAGTCTCCTCCAGCGCTAGATCGCGTCACAGTAGAGCCAGCGGCTAGCATCGTTGCTGTGAATGCTACAGGTGAGTTGCAGAAATGGCAAATCTTGACTGATCCCTTGCCAAAGCTACCTGACAGCCCCTTCCAGCCCCATATGGCCGCAGTGCAACCGGAAGCAGCCTCCCATTTTCGCAGTCAGTTTAGAGCTGTATTCGGCAGGCTGTTTAACCGCAGTACCCACAGCATCTCGGCGGGCTTTGCTCAATTGCCGCAGACGCAAGCCATTACCAATTTGCTGCCGTCTCCTGTGTTTGCTCAGCAAAGTGCTGGCCTACCTGCTACAACAGCACAGGCAGCGGCCAGCGGATTTGCGGTTAGTGCTGATGGGCAACTTTTAGCCCGAGCTGATATTGCGGGCAATGTTTCGATTTACAGAACCCAGGCTGGCCAGGCTCAACAGTTGCTCTACCGGATTGAGAACTGGCGACAACAGTCTGATCCAACTCTGCCCGTTAGCCGTGTCAGCGAGGCAGCTGCTAATCCGGCAGCGTCGGCTGCTCAGAAGCAGCTCACACCAACCCAGTCAGCCCCTGGCGCTCCGACCGCGATTCGGCACCTCACCTTTAGCCCAGATGGTCGCCAGCTGTTAGGCGTCGCGGATGACCTAACCCTGCGGTCTTGGAACACCAGTTCTGGGCAGATTCTGGCTGTCTTTCATGGCCATTCAGCCACGGTTGAGCAGGTCCGCTACAGCGCAGATGGTGAGTGGGTTATTAGTGCGAGTTGGGACAAAACCGCACGAATCTGGGAGGCCAGCACAGGCCGGCTGCTGAAAACACTGACCCACACCGATGCGGTCAGCAACGCCAGCTTCAGCCCCGATCGAAAACAGGTTGTCACAACGAGCTGGGACGGCTTGGCACAAATTTGGCAGATTGACTCGAACAAGCCCCAGTTTCTGCTGAGAAAACATCAGAAAGCAGTTCTGGATGCTCAATTTAGCCCCGACGGCAGTCAAGTTGTGACAGCAAGTGCCGACGGAACTGCTCGTTTGTGGAACGCCAAGTCTGGGGAGGAAATTGCCCTGCTGCGCTCCAATTTTGAATCAGAGGCGGAGCCAGTCGTTCGGGCATTTTTTAGCCCCGACGGCCAGTATGTGGCGACTCTGAGCAAAGGTGGTCGGATCAACCTCTGGGCTGCCACCTGGGAAATGTTGCTGCATCTTGCCGAGGCGCGAAGCCTGCGACAGCTCACCCCAGAAGAGTGTGAGCGCTATCTGAAGTTAAGTGCAGCCCAGTGCCCCCAGCTTCCCTGAGAGTTGCATTGGTTCAAGCCTGTTCAGAACCTGACCTAAAGTAATACAGCCTGTACTGATCGACTTGGCAGACAGCGTTCACCTGTAGGGCAAACCTGATCATCATGCGAAAGTACAGACTGTAATATTCAGAATTTGGGGTCGAACCCCCTATTGTTTGAAGCGATCAGCTTGTGTAACTACCAGCTTGGCCCTATCAGCTCACCTGTACAATCTGATGGCTCTTGGTCAGTTCAGTTTTAACCTGGTCAGCGACGCGAATCGCCAGAGCGATGATCGTCAGGGTTGAGTTAGCATAGCCGCCTGTGGGGAAAACAGAGCTGCTAGCGATAAATAAATTTGGGACATCGTGAACACGGCAATTTGCATCTACTACGCCCTGTTTAGGATTGTTGTGCATTCTGGTCGTGCCCATATGGTGGTGAATGCTAGGAAGCATGACGAAGGGAACGCCTCGATCCCGCTCTAGCCACAGCTGACCCAGGCCGATCTGGGCGAATTCCTCAGCAAAAATATCCTGGGCGCGTCGGGCGCTGCGGATGTCAATTTCGTTCCAGCGCCAGTGGAGCTGCATTTTGGGAGAACCGAGCTGATCCCGCTCGGTGCCGAGAGTGACGCGGTTGTGGGGGTCGGGGGCCTGTTCGGTCACATGGAAAACTTCAAAGCAGCCAAACTGCTGTTGCTTATCTTCCAGTCGCGACCAGCCGCCCGTATCCAGTCCGTAGGGATGCAGGATGCCCTGCTGCTTGCGCCACCAGTAGAAGGCGATATCATCCAGGCCGCCCAGCGTTCTCAGAATCGTCTGGGGAATGTTCTCAGGCATATGCCCCTGCTTGAGCTGGCGAACCGTGGCCTGCACCGCATCTACGGCTGGGGAGCGGAAGCGCTTGCCCTGGGGAAACAGCATCCGCAGCGGGTTAAATCGACAGAACTCAGGGCGGGGGAAGAGGGCGGCATTGATGTTGAGCAACTGTTCGCGTCGCAGCGTCGCTTCGGTCAACACGGGTTTGCCCAGCACCATGGTGCCATTCATCCAGCGGGTGTCGTAGAGGTTGAGGGATTGAATCACCTGGGGATTGGGCGGCACCATAATCCCAGACCGCACGAGGGGATGATCCATCAAAAACCGGCCCACCAGATCATGCTGGTTGCCCAGTCCCTGCGCCTGCTGTTGGTTCGAGAGCAGCAGCAGTCGAGCCGTTTCTAGCCCCCCGATAGCCAGGATGAACTGGCGAGCCCTGATCGAGAACTCGCGTCCGTCCAGATGTTTGAGCCGCGCCCTTGTCACTGTCTGGGTCGATTCATCCGTTTCGAGTTCGACCACCGTGGCATAGAGATAGAGTGTGATGTTATTCGACTGTTCGATCTGGCGGCGATAGTCCTCGGTAAACACTTCACGCCCGCCAAACTGAAACATGTGGGTTTTGACCCGTTCGCCTGTGAATGGAAGGGGCTGCGCCTGCTCGTCGGCCCAGTCTTCTGCGCTGTAGGAATAGGGGCCAATCTGGCAGACCTGGTGAGCTCGCTCGTAGTAGGGGTCCAAATCGGCCTTAGTGATCGGCCATCCGCTGTAGGGAACCCAATCGCGCTGTTCAAAATCAATGGGGTCTAGGGGAACATAGCGCACGCCTCGCTGCTGCTGTCCGGCGCTGAGATTGCAGAGGTTGGCGACTGCGTGGGAGGTGACGGGCTGGGCTGCTGTGGGTTGAGCCTTGTCCATGTGGATGTTCCACTGGTTGGCTGTGCCGCCGAACTGGCGAGTCCGCATATGGCGGGCACCAGGATAGTAATCACCAATACTGGGGCCAGCATCGCCTGCTAGGGACTGAATCGCATCATCCGGGTTGAATCCACCCGACTCCAGCAGGCTGACGCGACAGGATTGGCCTAAAAACTCGCGGGCAATCGTAATTCCAGCCGGACCAGCCCCCACAATACAGACATCTGTTTCAATCGTTTCTCCGGTTGACAGCGTGCGTGCGTCAATTTGCATAGCTAGTCGTTCTCCTGGTAATTATGGATGTTGGGGGCTAAAGAGACTCGGCCAGATCGACTGTTGAGGCGACTGTGCAGGACGAAAGAACTCGTTTTGACCGGGCTGAATGTGCTGAAGCCACCAACACATGAGGTTTGGGATTTGGTGAAGGGCAGGCAGCACAATCTCTTTAACCCTCAAACCATATATAACCAATCAGTGATTGAATAGTTTAAAGCGTTGGTTCTGGATTGAGATTTCTATATGAAGCTTTGATTTTGATTCGGCAGGGTGAGCCTTCGGGATCAGGAGCCCAGATTAGGAACCCGGATCAGGAGCCAGCTCAATCCGAACGCCGCAGAATCGTGACGATCAGCCAGAGGCCGAGCAGGCTGGCCACGGCAAACAAGATGTTGCTGATCACCTGCAAATGGGGAGCCTGCTGGGGGTTGACTGAAATGATCGCAGCGCCAATGATCAATGCCCCGACCACTGTGCTGAAAGAGCGGCGATTGGCTCCCTCGTCCAGGGTTTTGCGGAGGGCATTCAGGTCTTGCAGGGCCAGGTTGAGGGTGAGGGTTTCTGAAGTGAGTCGGTTGAGCAAAAAACCGACCTGTCGAGGCGAGTCGAGGGAGAGCTGCTTGAACTCCAGCGCCGTGCGCAGGGCTGCCTGCCCCAGATCGTTGCCAACGAGCTGCTGTTTAAACAGATCGATCATCAGGGGACGAACCTCATCCATGATGTTGATCGAGGGGTCGAACTCCCGGCCTGCACCCTCCAGGTTAGCCAGTGATTTGGTTAACAGACCGATGTTGCTGGGCCAGCGCAGGTTATTGGAGCGGGCGGCTTCAATGATCTGACTGAAGGCTTCACTGACGTTGACATTGGACAGGCTGGTGCTGTGGTACTGGCGCAGCAGGCGGTCGTAGTCGGCCTGGAGCTGGGCGATGTTGATTGGCTGGGCGATATCCATCGGTTCGGCCAGCTGCAAGGTGAGTTGAGCGCAGCGGTTAGGGTCAAAATCGACAATGGCCAGCACTAGCTCCACCATGATTGACTGCATGCGGGGATTGAGGGTGCCCATCATGCCGCAGTCCAGGATGCCCAGACGGCCATCGTGGAGGTAGAACAGGTTGCCGGGGTGGGGATCGGCGTGGAAAAACCCGTCGATCAGGTACTGCTGTAGAAACGCTCGAAAGGCCAGCGAAGTGAGGTCATGTCGGGTTGCTAGTCCGGCGGTGGAGCGGTCGCTGGCCAGATCGGCCTTGAGGATAGGCATGCCGTCCAGCCATTCAATTACTAGAATTTTGCGGCTCGACAGCTCCCGATAAACCTTGGGCACCACGACGCGGCTGGCTTCAAACCAGTGGCTGCTGCTGAGGTTCTGGCGTAGCTGCTCCGTGTAGGCGGCCTCCTGGGTAAAGTCGAGCTCATTGCGCAGGGAGGTGCTGAACTCTTCGGCCAGATCGGTGATGCTGTAGCGGCGGCCAAAATCCGTAGAGGCCAGCAGGCCAGCAATTTGCCGGAACAGGCTGATGTCCTGGTTGACTACCGCCTCAATTCCGGGGCGCTGGATCTTGACCGCCACGGCTTGACCGTCCCTGAGGGTAGCCCGATAGATCTGGGCGATTGAACCGGCGGCAATGGTGTTGGAGTCGAAGCTGGCGAACACTTGCTCGGGGTCTTGGCCCAGCTCTCGCCGCAGCACCGCTTCCATATCGGGCCAGGGTAGGGGCAGTACATTGGCTTGGAGGCTACTGAGAGCCTGGATGTAGCTGGGCGGCAGCAAATCGGGACGGGTGCTCAACAGCTGGCCCAGCTTGACATAGACTGGTCCCAGATCGGTGAGGATGTTGCAGAGTACTTCTGGAGCAGGCAGGGTAGGTTCATCGCCTTTGCCCAGGGTGAGCAACTGGCGCATGTAGTCCCAGCCGTGCCGAATCACGACCTCAACGATCTCTCGCTGCCGAGCAGCTGAGTTAACCAGCGCAATCACGGGAGCTTTCATGACGGAACCCCAAAGGCTAAGGAGATCGCCTGCGGCGGGGCGAGGCCGGAAGCCACAGGAGCGAACAGCTATACCGTAACAAATTTAAAGAAAACCAGCGGCCTCACAGCCCCTGGCTTCTCTTGATTGAGGTCAGAGCCTCCCAATTGATTGCGATTGATTGCGTCCAATCTTCTAGGTATCTAGTCGATGTAGCCCATCAGCCCTTCGCCTTCACCCAGGTCGTTAGAGGCAATGGGGCGACCGCCAATAATCACGTCGGCTTCCATCAAACGAGCATCGCTAGCCACGATTGGGCGGCCACCGGGCAGGGTGAGATCGTCGCAAATCACCAAGTCACTAGCGAAAATCGGACGGCCACCCGCGTATTCCACCACCTGAAGGCCGCTGGCCATAATCGGGCGGTTGTTCAAAATCGTGCCGAACACTTCCAAGTGGCTGGCGGCAATTGGGCGAATTCCTGCCGAGGCGAAGCTCTCTACTACTTCGATTTCACCGTCGTCGGATCGCAGAGCCAGCCCGGTTTCTTCGGGTGCGGTCGCGGTTGCAGTCTGACCGTTAGTCTTGGGCTCTGGGGCCGCGAGTTCCAGTTTGCCTGCTTTTGTGCTGCCGTTTGCTTCTTTCTGTTCAGCCATGGTTCCCTCCAGTTCAACTGCCTGTTTGCCGTTTGGTTGCTTGTCTTGTTGCTTATTATGCTGATCGTCCTGTTTGCCGTTCTTGCCGTTGGGCGTGACGGGTGCATCGGGTTGGATGGCCGAGGCTGCCGGTTTTGCAGCTGTTGGTTTTACAGCAGACGGGCTTTCCAGAGCTTGATTCGGCTGGGCCGCTGGTTGGGCTGCCGACTTGGGCGTTGATTTGGCAGAGGACTGGCTCGACCTAGATCGACTGCGACGACCGCTGGCACTAGCAGCACCATCCTTAGCGCCGTCTGCATTGGACCCATTTGCTCCCGAACCGCTTCTCGCCATCTGCTCTGTCCTGCTGAGTTCCAACTTATATATTCAATCTCTGTACGCCAACCCTGTGCGCTAAGCTGGCGCTAAAGCACACCAGATCGCCGCCCCTGGAAGCACTGGCAATTCGGCACTAAGACATTAAAGTATGAAAAATTGCCTGAATTTATTAAGGTTGATTTCCAATTGCTGGCCAATCTGACATAAATTGCACCATAGCTTCACATTATACGGGTAAAGCCGACCCCACTCTGCGCCAATCTTTTGCCAATCAATAGAGATTGCTGAATGGCTTGATTAGGATTTCTTGAATAGAATGCCCTAAAAATGCCCTAAATCGGCAGAGCCAATACGCTCGCTGGATTCAGCTAGGACTGCATGAACTGGTAGAAATAGTAGGTCGCCATTGGAATCACCGTAGCCAGCAGCAGTAGCACGACCACCAAAACTGTGGCGCTGCGGTCATCGGTTTCTTCGGCCCGGGCGAAGGTGCCCTCGGTTTGGACAGTATCTTCAAGGGTCGGCGGGCCAGGGTCAGGGTCGCCAGAAATTACCGCCACCAGCCGATCACTGGCATCAAGAAACGCCTGGTTATATTTGTTGCCCTGGCGCAGCGGTGTCATCAAAGTTTCCTGGGCGATGCTGTCGGCGATTTCTGCCGTGAGGCTATCCGGCACACTGCTGCCCGTTTTAATGGCAGCAGTGTTGGTAACATTATCTAGCACCAGCAGCACCTGGTTGGCTTGGGCTTCCGGAGCGGGGAACCATTTTTTGAACAGCTTGTCAGCAAAAGTAGCCGCCGTTTCGCCATAGTCCAGCCGGTGCAGAGTGACAAACCGGACTTCCGTGCCCGTTGCTTTGGCCAATGCCTGGAGTTCACCGCTGATCTCGTTGCGCGTCACTCGGCTGAGGGCGGTTGCCTGATCCACGACCCAGGTATCGTCCCCTGCCACCAGGTTGGGCATGCTGTAGACGCCAGTGGCTTGGGCGATGGGCGTTCCCAACAGCCAAAGTTGGGTTGTTAGAAAAAGGCCCAGAACGAACAGAATTGGTCGCAGATTGCGCAGCCAGGGCAGGCATTGAACTATTGGCTGAACCATGTATTGCCTTCCAGATCTATCGATATTTCAATACTTTTCTTCAAAATACTACAAGCTTGGGGTCGGAAGTAAGGGAAGATGGCCGCATTGCGCTAAGATAAACTCGCCATTTTTGAGGCTGCTGTCGCAAGCCCTCCACCCGGCCTCCACCCGTTTTTGCTGCTCAGAAGCTCGTTAAGGGCTCGTCAACGGCTCGATTACTCAGCGCTGTAAACTGTATCCAGTAGCCCTCTCAATCCAGTAGACCCCAAATAGACCTTGATTTAGTAGGTTTAGCCAAGAACCGGCCCTGCCATCTCAAGCCAATGGCCCTCAATCGACGCACCTCGATACCACCTCGATACCAGAGTGACGCTAACGAGATTCAGCAAGCCCGACCGGGTTGATCAACAGGAATCTCCTGCCGTTCCCAAGGTTTCTCCCAGTTGCTAAACCTGTAACGCTGCGCTGATTCTCTGTTTGGCCTCCTATTCTAGAACTATGCCCT
>JBJTUI010000054.1:0-11512 GCA_046080625.1 Elainella sp.
GCAGAAGGATGTAGATAAAGCAGTGAAGCTGATTAATCAGCGACCGAGGAAAGCGTTAGGTTATCGGACTCCCCATGAGGTATTCTGGGGTCAGTCAGGTGATGGTGCACTTCAGATTTGAATTGGCGCAGGATTGTGATTTTCCACTAGGGCCTGTCAGGTCTAAGACCCGATCGATTGTGTGTTGCAACTTTGTCTAGTCAAGTTCCGCTCCTTCACCTGTATAGAAGTGATTTGTCCATCCGCAATCTGTCATCTGGACAGCCCCGGACCAATCCTGATTGCTTTGGAGTTTTTGATCATCCGTCAACCCCAACGCTTGGAATTAGACCAGCAGCCAGCTTGAGCTAAAGCCTGCCCCAACTCTCATTTGCAGGGCAACCGCTGCATCTCTGTACTCAGATTTTCAGGAGTAATCTTCATGGCCACAACCAATCCGGCTTTCATCACGCGAGTTCTGGAGCTCACAAACCAGTTTCGCGCCCAGAACAACCTCCCTGGACTCACCCTGAACACTGAACTCAACGCCACGGCTCAGAATCACTCTGCCGACATGGCAATCCAGGACTATTTCAGCCATACCGGTAAGAACGGCTCCAAGCCTTGGGACCGGGCTAAGACAATCGGCTACGAAGCTCGCACCATGGGCGAAAACATCGCCGCTGGCCAAACTACCCCCGAACAGGTTGTGCAAGGTTGGATCAACAGCCCTGGCCACCGGGCTAATTTGCTCAACGCTAGCTTCACAGAGCTGGGCGTCGGGTATTACTATCTAGCCAACGATACAGGTTCCACCAACTACAACACCTACTGGACTCAGGTGTTCGGCAGCGGCGACACCAATCCAGCCTCCAATTTGCCAGCACCCTCTCCTTCTCCTGCGCCCTCTCCTTCTCCTGCGCCCTCCCCATCACCCACCCCAGCTCCTGCCCCTAGCCCCAGCCCCGAGGGCGATACAATTATCGGCACTGCCGCAGGCGAAACTCTCTCGGGCGGAGCCAGCAGCGATCAGCTCTTTGGCAACGGTGGAGCCGACATTCTGGTTGGCAATAACGGGGATGATTTGCTCAACGGTGGAGCCAGCAACGACCGGCTCACCGGAGGCGAAGGTCAAGATTCCTTTGTATTTGGCTCAGATCGGGCCTTTACAGCCGCCAGCTTTGGGCTAGATCGCGTTACTGATTTCGTTCAGGGTACCGACAAGATTGTGTTAGACAAGACTTCCTTCGGGAATATCACTAGCGATCAAATTGCTATTGTGAGTCGCGATACTCTGGCCAATCGTAACAGCAAGCAAATTGTCTACAGCCGCAGTTCAGGTCGTCTGTTCTTCAACCCCAACGGTGCGGCCAGCGGCTTTGGTCGGGGTGGTGCCTTCGCCATCATCGACAGCGACAACAATACTACAACTGCGCCCCCGGCATTGACCAGCAGCGATTTCCAGATCATCGCCTAGCCGGAAGGGCAGGGACTAACAGCAGTTGATCAACCTCGATAATTGCTGGCTCTGCCCCTTTAAACTTGCCCAGACTGGACAACCTTTTCAGTCCACTTCAGTCTACTTTAGTGGAGTTGAGCATCAGTCCGCGATTGTTCTGCGGGCGGGTCATTGGGGAAGGGGCAAGATCTGAATAAAACCAGTTTTGCTAAAGACAGTCGAACGTGGCTGTCTTTTTTCTTGGTTTTGCTCTAAATCGCTACCCAGTTTATCAATCTTAGAAAAATTTCCTTCTCAATCCCTGCTCAGGACAGGCGCAAGATCTGAGTCTGCTCACACCGTCTGCTCTAGCATTGCTTGCTCCGACCAGATTAACGAATAAAATCGCAAAAATCCTGACTTTTTCTGACTTTCAACGACTTTTTCAGACTGACATTGAAGTTTATTCTGCCTAGATTGTCTATAGAGCCAAATGAATCAATTGACTAGATTTCTGACGAGATTGAGTCGCTATAGCTGTAGCAAATTGAATTTTATTCAGAACTCTAGTAAAAATGCATTCTGGCTCCACTCTATTAGACAAAATAAGGGGAAAGCAACAATGCTTGTAAAAGTTGAGCTAACACTTGGAGATAATTCTAACTATCCCGGCGAAAACTACGCTGAAGAGATTTTTGCTAAATGGGGCAACGATCGGCAGATTCGGGGTGCGGGTGGCGACGATATCATTTACGGGGGGCAGGGTGATGACAGTTTGTTCGGCGAACAGGGGAGCGATCTGCTCTACGGCGAACAGGACGATGATGATTTATATGGGGGTGCAGAAGCTGACTCCCTCTATGGCGGCAGCGGCGCAGATGTGCTGAGAGGCGGAACGGGCAATGACCTATTAGACGGCGGAACGGGTGCAGATGTATTGGATGGGGGAGCTGGGAACGACACAATGACAGGGGGCTGGGGCAGCGATGAATTTCTGTTTTATTCGAATGCCGCTTTCAACCGGGCAGATCTGGGCAGCGATCGAATCACCGATTTTGATATCAGTCAGGGGGATCTGATTAATGCAGACCTGATTGTCCTCGATCGCACCACTTTTTCAAGTTTGCCTACGTCCGTGTCGTCTCTCAACTGGTTCTCCAGCGTAGACGACCGTGGACAAGTGCAAGGTAATTCTGCTGTCATTGTTTATGTCAAACAGACGGGCGAGTTGTTCTATAACCCAAATGGCACAGAAAGAGGATTTTCGGGCCGTGGCCTCGACGAAAACCTGTTTGAAACAGCGTCGTCGGGCGGGCGGTTTGCTACGCTACAAAATGCGCCGCAAAATCTTGATCGCTTCGACTTCAGATTTCAGCTCTAGGCTTGACTTTTGCGATCTAGGGGCTGTGATCCATTGAGCCCGAATCGCTCAACCAACGGGAACCCAAACAAAGACGGGGAAGAATTCTGATCCAAGAATCTTCCCCATTCCATTGCTCAGAATTCTTGGCGCAAGCAAGGTTTTGGCGCAAAATAGGTGGATCTACCGCAAACTAAGCCGCCGTAAGGAGAAAAGATGAGCCGCCAGCGATTTGTGATTGAGATGGGAATGGGAGTAGACCAACATGGTCAAGAGCCGACCGTAGCCGCAGCCAGAGCCGTGCGGAACGCAATTGCCCACAACGCCCTACCCGGCATCTGGGAGGTCGCAGGGCTAGAGCACCCCAATCAGATGATCGTCGAGGTGCAGGTGGCGGTGCCCTATCCAGAACAGGTGCGCTCAGACGAGGTCTTGGCCGTGCTGCCGTTTGGCCAGAAAAGCCTCCGGGTCGAGCCGGGCGGCATGATTGTTCAGGGGCGCGCCATTCCGGGATTGAACGACAAAAACGACGAAATGCTGATCGCCGTTGCATCTGTCACGGTTTGGGTAGAGCGCTAGGGCTGGATTGAAGTGCTAGATTGATAATCCAGCGGCTGATAGCAGGGGGCGTCTGGCAAAATTGCCCCAGGGGAACCATAGGGGTCTTTGGGGCAGACTGGAGCCTTTGGGCTGGGCTTGGAGTAATCGGGCGCGGGACGAGTTGGCCTCTGGGGTTGCTCTGGAATTTCGATTGTCACATTGGGTTCAATGTTGATACTCACCAATGAATCAATCAAGGATTTAACAAAGAACGATGCAACTACAGTTGTGATAACGATCGCGCCTACAGGAGGTGGAGGCGGACATTTCTTAGGTGGGTCTGGAATTTTCTCATGCTTGATGGTTGTGACAACCTGTTCACCCAGGGGCAGATCGTTAATTGTGACTTGGGGACAGCTGCATCCAGCGGAGCCACAGGAACATTGACTCATGGTAGATGACGAATTTCTAAAGGACAGGAAACTCTCGACGTTGCAATTCGGCAAATACGGAACCAAGTCCCTTAAATCATACGTCAGATTAGTTTAGTTGTACTGATGTTGCAGAAAGTTTAGCTGCGTTTAAAGTTCAGCATGAAACGATCAAATTATTCGTTTGAACAGAGGTTGACGAAGTAGCAGATTTTACCTCGTTACGGTTTACCTACATGACAGGCGAGTTTGGCAAAATTGATCTGAAACTGGATATTGCTGGCTTTCTTTTTGCCAGGAATTTCCTGCGCTCCAGAAATATAGCCCTCCTGCCGCAGTTCTTCTACCGTGCGCCAAAAGATCTGGTTGTTGCGGGAGGAATTGCTGCCCAGCAGATCGAGATTCTTAAACAAATACTGCTTCGAGATCATTAGGTATTGGCCCTCTTTCAGGGCATCCCACCGCATCCGGCTAGCCAGATAGATCAGCAGCTTGGTTTTGTAGTCCGACTTGGCGTTGCTGCCCAGCTTTTGGCTGATGTCGAGATCGCCCGCAAACAGCACATAGTCACCCGTGCGGGCCGGACCATCGAAAAACTCCAGGGAAATCGTGTAGGCATCGGCCAGTTCGTAGGTGTAGTCGGCGGCTTTAGCCAGGTCAAAATCGCGCGGCACGTTGTCGATCTCGTAGTCTTTGATCCGCAGCACGCTCTTGATCATCACCTTGGCCCCGATCTGGTTGCCCTTGTGTAACGACTGGGCCATCACCAGTTCGGTGCGGTGCAGCGCCACCAGATCGCGGTTGAACTGGGAGCGGAGTTTGGAGGCAAATCCCCCGTCCTTGGTGCGGGTATAGCCCAGACTTTCTAGCAAGTCATTTGAGCGGAACGTGACAATCGGGCCATTGCCCTGCTGGGCCGCCAGCTTGTAGAGGTAGAGGACAATCGACACCTGACGCGGGTTCAGGAAAGTCAGAAGCGCCATGAATAGCCGCTGGGTTTTGCGATCCTGAATTCTTTCCAGGCCCTTGCTGATTCCCTGGTCGGTGCAGGTCTTCAGATCGAGCTGGGCATATTCGGCCTGGAGTTCCTGCCACTCGGCCTCGGAAAGATTTTCCAGGGGTACCCGTCGAATCACTGCCACCTCGCTCGTCTCCCTTGGATCAGCCTCCACCTGCATTTCCAAATAATAGCCCTCCGCGTCAGCCCGCAGAATTGGCAGCCGCAAGTCGGGATTTTTCACCGAGGCGGCGGCGCGGGGCAGCACCATCAGCAGCTGGCCATCCACAGGGAAAGCACTGGGCGGCTGGGCGGCGGGATGGGCCATCAGGGCGGCAGATTTGACAGGCTTGAATGCAGTTTGCATGGGATTCGCGCAATTTCACAAACCAAAGGCAGGCAAACAGACGCTCTAGACCGCTGCGGCTAGCATCCGTTTACCTCTAGTCCTAGTGCCCAGATCCTACAGCACTTTCTAGCAAACCACACATCTAGTATGTGATCTTTTGAGAAATCCTGATAACGCTATATCTAGCGTAGCGGCCTATAACTCTGGCGGATGATTTTGCTGGGTTTCCTGCAACTCCGGCGTCGGCTTTCTACCTGCAACAGCGGCGGAGAGATCGATTCGGGCCTGTAACTCCGGCGGATGAGTTTAGCGGGTTGGGATCGGCTAGAACGCCCAAACTCGATCACCGTCTGCATCAGGCAACTTATCTTACTCCAGCCTGAACTAACGCAATCGATCAATTGGCTATAACTCCGACGGATCATTGACCGCGCTTCCTATAACTCCGACGGATCGATCTGACCTGTAACTCCGGCGGATCTCGACCCTGTAACTCCAGCGGATTGTTCACCACGAACGCTTGAGATCCAATTTTTTCGGTGTTAACCTCTCATCAAGTCCAGTGGAGGTTTAGTTACTCAAAGTTCGTTCAAAGTTCAAAGTTCGCCGAATTTTGCGGTTAGCTCCATGGCGCGAGTTTGCGCCCCAGAGTTGAATTACCAGAGCTGAATCGCAGTAAAAAACCCTTTTGCCTCCCTACCACAGTCAGCTCAAGGGTTTCGTCTTCACCTCGTTGGAAATCGAGGCTCAGATTATTATGTTCGAGAATTTTAGCAAGTTTTGCAGCTCTGGCATAGGGCTGCTGGGTTGCTTTGGCAAAATTGGGCAAGATTTAACCCCAATCAGGCTGTCCAAAGCGGAGGTGTAGCATGGCCTCTGGCTATTTAGCAACTGCACCGCCGGAAGCAACCTTCTTTGCCCTGTTTCCCCATCGCTTCGATTACATCTACGCTCCCCATAGCGCCAAGCCCGACTGGCAAACCGAACGGCGGCATCCCCTGACGGATCGGCTATTGCAGCAGGGCAGCTATCTGTATGGGGTGCGGTTTGGTGCGGCAACCCAATATGGTTTGCTCGACATTGATGCAGGCAGCCTCTACCATCCCAGCCGCGACCCTTGGGCGATTGGTCGGATTGTTGCAGCATTAGAACCCTTGGGTCTGGTCAGCTATTTGGTCTGCACCTCCAGCTATAGCGACGGGCTACACCTCTATTTGCCGTTTGACACCGCTCAACCCAGCTGGCAGATCGGCACGGCCCTCACCGTGCTTTTAGAAAATGCCGGGTTTTTGATCAAGCCGGGCCAGCTAGAAGTATTTCCCAACCGCCGCCACTACAGTGTTCAGGGAAGTCCCAATCTATTTAATGCCCATCGCCTACCGCTGCAAATCGGCTCCTATTTGCTCAACGCCAGTTTCGAGCCGGTTTGGGTAGATCGGCATAAATTTGTAGAGCAGTGGCGTCATGTGCAATCTCGCAATCAGCTCTCTGAGAAATCGCTCGGCCAGATCCTCAAACAAAATCAGCGACGGCAGTACCGGGTTTCAGGTCGAGCCGCCAAGTTTTTAAATGACCTGAATGCTGAAATCGAGTTGGGCTGGACTGGCTCTGGCCAAACCAACTACCTGCTGGGACGAATCACGCTGCGCACCTATGTGTTCCACCATATTCTGACGGGCGAGCCACCTCTAACGGGTCAGGCCCTGGTTGAGGAAGTTAGTAGGATTGCGCGAGAGCTGCCGGGCTACCAGGACTGGTGTCAGCATCAGCACGAGTTAGGAGATCGAGTCAGGGAATGGGTCAGCTGTGTGGAAAACAGCCGCTATTTCCACTATGGAATTTCTAAAGAAACCCAATTTAAACAAGAGCTAGAAAGCAAAAATATAAATCAAGAGAATCCAGCAGGTGATGGATTGAGCTGGAATCAGAAACAGTGCCAGTCTGCACGTCAGCGGATTCAGATCGCAGTTGCCGATTTACTAGATCGGGGAAAGCTACCAAACAGCACTACAGCCCGGTTTAAAGCGCTAGCAGAATACGGGATTGGGGGCAGCTCACTCTATAAACACAAGGATCTGTGGCATCCAGATCTGATCAGTACTAGCCCTGCAACAGTACAACTCGGAGAGACTTTAGATCAGGCTCATCCAGAAGAATCTACCGTAACAGATCAGGACCACCCAGAGAGTTCAATAGTCAACCTGGTGAATCCAAACCCATTCCATTCAGATAATTCCTTCACTAGCTTTATAAGCTTATTTGTTGATCTAGGTCGTAATTTCTTTGCAGCTCTGAATTCTAGCTATTTAAATACTGGATATTCTAGTTCAGCAGGGTGTAATTGTCTGGTAGAGGCGAGCTCTGCGGATTCCCCTCTAGGTTTGCCTGCGAATCTGCCTGTAAATTTGCCGATGAAGCTTCAGTCTTTCAAGCCGCTTTTAGATTGGCATCTGAGTGGTCATCTGAACGGCTATCTGAACCAGCTTGTGTTCAAGCCGCCCTAGCGGGCTCTTTTTTCTGCCCGAACGGTGTTTTGAGAGGAATGGGAGCTGGCGGCTAGAAGCTGTGCCTATGACGACAAAATCCACCTGTGTGGGTTCGAAGAGTCGGCGAAGACCGAGATAGCTGCACTTGCTCAGCGGTTGTTCATGATTTTGGGCAGATATTCTTCCAGGGTGGCCACCGAGATCGAAGCGGTTGTGGCGTTGTCGGGCTGGTTGAGGCTGATTTCGGTGTTGATGCCGATCACCTCGCCCTGTTGGTTCAGCAGTGGTCCACCCGAGTTGCCGGGATGCACTTCCGTGTTGGTCAACAAAACACCTTTGCTGATCCGCTTTAGTTCGCCCTGGGTCACGACTTCGGCTTTGCCGTAGGGAGCGCCGATTGCCCAGACGGGTTCGCCCATTTGGGGTAAATTGTCGGAGAACTGGGCGGCTGGTAGGTTTGCTGCGCCTTCAATTTGTACCAGGGCCAGATCGTAGTGGATTCCGGCCTCGCGGCTGCCGACTGCGATAATCCGCACGGGTAGCTCCTGGTCGTTATAGAGGCGGGCTCGCCACTGGCCGCTGCCGTTGCGGATCACATGGCTGTTGGTCAAAACCAGTCCGTCTGAGGTGAGAATCACGCCCGAGCCAAGCGATCGATTGCCCTCCAGCATTACTACCGAGCGGTTGGCATCGACGATGCTGTTGGGAGTGTTGACCGGCGGAATTGAACCGCCGTCTCGGGCTACGGTGGGCTGGCTGCGGTCGATCACCTGCTGGACCCACGGGGTGCCACCGCCATAGAAAAACAGCACTCGAATGCCGATGACGACCAGAGTTGCGGTGAGGGTAACGTTCAGGAATTCTTCAAGCTTGATGTTCCCAAACTTCATGGCGGCTGAAGGCACAGAGCGGTGCAATTACGCTATTTTCTAGAATAGGACGAAATTAAAAAATCTTGCAAGCCAATGGATTTGCCTGAACTGGACGGTGAAACGATCGATCGAGTGATTGAAATGGCCTGGGAAGACCGGACGCCGTTTGAGGCGATTGAAACCCAGTATGGCTTGCGTGAACCCCAGGTGATTGCCTTGATGCGGCGAGAAATGCAGCCCTCCAGCTTTCGGATGTGGCGACGACGAGTGACCAAACGCGCCACCAAACATGCTGAAAAGCGAGGCTTTGAGGTTGGGCGGTTTCGCTCCCAGAATCAGAAGTAGCCTCCCCCCAAATCAGGACTTCCCCATGCTGACGGTTTACAGCGCCGATCATCGCTTTCAAAATGCCCGCTACGAGTTAATTGACGGTAAGCTGCTGCCGCCGGTCGAGAACCCCCAGCGGGCGGAAAAGGTGCTGGAGCAGATCCAGCAGACGGGGCTGGGTGCGGTGCTGCCTGCGCTCGACTTTGGCCTGGAACCGATTCTACGAGTGCATCGCCCAGACTACGTGCAGTTTTTGCAGACGGCCTGGCAGGACTGGGTAGCGGTGCGGGGCGAGTATGATGCCCTGCCGCTCAACTGGGCCGTGCGCAGCATGCGCCATGATCGGGTGCCGGAAGCGATTGATGGCAAGCTCAGCTACTACTCGTTTGATGCCGGAACGCCGATTACCAGCGGCACCTGGCAGGCGATTACTGCTGCGGCCAATGTCGCCCTCACGGCCCAGGTCCAGATCGGTCAGGGAGCCCCAGCCGCCTTTGCCCTCTGTCGGCCCCCTGGCCACCACGCCGCCACCGATTTCTACGGGGGCTACTGCTTTTTCAACAACGCCGCAATTGCTGCCCAGGCTTTTCGAGATGGGGGTGCAGAGCGGGTGGTGATTCTGGATGTCGATTACCACCATGGCAACGGCACCCAGGCGATTTTCTACCAGCGCCCGGATGTGTTTTTTCTGTCGCTGCATGGCCATCCCAAACAGGAATACCCCTACTTTTTGGGCTATGAGGACGAAGTGGGCGAAGGCGAAGGCGAAGGCTTCAACCAGAACTACCCGCTGCTCTGGGGCACAGACTGGCCCAACTACCGGACGGCCCTGGACGATGCAATCCTGCGAATCCAGCGCTACAGCCCGGATGCGCTCGTGGTGTCCCTCGGGGTCGATACGTTTGAACTCGATCCGATTTCTAAGTTTCGGTTCAAGTCAGCAGACTATTTGCAGCTGGGACGAGCGATTGGTCAGCTCAAGCGTCCCACGCTGTTTGTGATGGAAGGGGGATACGCTCTGGAACAAATTGGCGAAAATGTCGTGAACGTTTTGCTGGGATTCAAAGACCAGCCCTAGATCAGCAGAACTACTCGTCTGGCGACTGGTTCAGCGAATTAAAGCCCCGGTTTCCTCACATTTGCCGTAAAAAAGTGCGAAAAAAGGCGCGTGTAGCCGCGCCCAAGTCTAAAGATCAAATTAAGCTGAAACAGGCTTGTTTCAAGGGAGGATTGCTAAAGTCTAGATATTGCCAAAGGTTTGTAGAACACCAGACTTGAACACTTCATAGATGATGTAGGCGAAGGCCGCGCCGCCAATCCCGCCGACCAGGAAGCTTCCCGCAAATTCACTCCAGCCTTCCGATGATTGCAGGCTGCTGGGGGGATTGGGGTTGGTGACGGTGCTGATCGGCTTGCGAGGGCCAGCGCCAGCATAGAGGGACAAGCAGACCGTCAGAATCACGACCAGAACCACGGCTTCGATCAGGCCGACGATATCGGAGACGCCGGTATTGCGAAACTGGCTGGTGAAGGCGAAGGGGCCAAACAGCAGGTAGCCGTGGGCCATGCCAATTTCCAGACCGCGACGCTGGGGCGATAGACCCGCCCGGTAAGCAGGCAGGTTGTTGATCAAAGCTTTAGTGAAATCAGAGGAATTGACAGGGGTTGCAAGGTTGCCAATTTGGGGGTCGCCTGCGGCGCTGACTACCTCACTATTTTTGGCTTGGGTCATTTGAATATCTCCTCTCCAAAAGCGGTTTATCTATTGGGTAACGGTGAGTTGAGTAACAATGAGCTAAGTAACGGCGAGTGATGGACGTTGGGGTTAAGCGGCGTCATCTCGCTCGATGTAGATGAACAAAAACGCCATGGTGACGGCTGGAAACACCCAGCCAACGATCGGCACAAAAATCGAGGGCAAAAACGAAGCTGCCATGTTCGACTCTCCTGGTTGAATAACGAACGCTAGAGCCAAATTTACTGTGAATTGGGGCCGAATACCCAAGTGCTAAGAAATTTTAACAACTGTGTGGCCCTGTGTTGGTCTGTGTTGTTCTATAGCAACAGGTATCAGGACCGCAAACAGCAGCCTTGGCCTCTCAGAATCCTGTTCATGCTCTAAATTTCCAAACGGTCCAAGGACAGAGGCGATAGATCGGGCGGCACAATCGGACGGGTCGTACTGACCTTATCGCTCTCGCGCTGGGTGGCAATCTCGACCGCAACGGCCTCAAACTGCACCTTGAGGCTGCCGGGCGGTACCAGCACCTCGGTGCGGGCCATCTGATTGCCGAATCCGTCCGGAATAAAATCGATCAGCCAGCGGGGTGTGCCCAGCATCGTCCGGGTCTGGCGGTCGCGCAGCCAGAGTTTGACGTAGACGCGAGCCTGCAGGTTGGGCAGCTTTACGGTGATCGCAATCGGCTGTTCTGCCACAAGTTCGCCCGTGGGCAGCTGCAGACGCGGCGTGGGAATCGGTTCGTCTGCTGGCAGCACCATCTCATTCAGCAGGTCGGCCTGAGATAGATCCGCCGGGAAGCTAGTACCCTCTCCTGGCTGACCAGTGGGCTGACCAGTGGGCTGACCAACGCCAAACGGTAGCCCAATTCCGGGTCTGTCGTCCTCGACTACAAACTCCTGGGCGGCCAAATCCGCATCTAATCCCGAAGCAGGGCGCTGAACAGTCTGGGGCTCTGGCTGTAAATCCTCTGCCAGGGCAGCAGAGAGTTCTGG
>JBJTUI010000055.1:0-9220 GCA_046080625.1 Elainella sp.
CCTGCCACCAGGCTAACAATCGTCTGCATCTGCATCGCTTCCTGCACTACATTGGGGCTGAACCCGGCCTGCTGACAGAGGCTGATGATCTGGTCATAGGTTTGGGGCGAGAGCGGACGCGGAAACAGCACAAAGGCGTCGTTGGCCAGGCTGGTTAGGGAGATCTCGGATGCCTGACCCAGGGGATGCTGTTCCGGTAGGGCCACCACCATGGGCTCACGCACAATCGTAATCAGGTTCAGCGGGACGGCTTCGATCGGCGGACGCAGAAACCCCACGTCGATTTTGCCTTCCAGCAGCCATTCCACCTGCTCGTTGGTGGGCAGCTCGTGCAGCTCCAGACGCACGTCGGGCACCAAACTGCGAAACCGCCGCAGAATGTCGGGCAGCACGTTGTAGGCCGCCGAACTGACGAACCCCACCACCAGCTGGCCCTTTTCCCCCCGACTCACCTGCCGCCCGGTTTCAATTGCCTGGTCGAGCTGGCGAAACAACCGATAGGTCTCGCTCAGAAACACTTGCCCTGCTTCAGTCAGCTGCACCGAGCGTTTGGTGCGTTCGAACAGTCTGAAGCCCAGCAGGTCTTCCAACTGCTTGATCTGCTGACTCAGGGGCGGCTGGGCCATATGCAGCCGTTCGGCGGCCCGCCCAAAGTGCAGCTCCTCAGCCACGGCAATGAAGTAGCGCAAGTGACGCAGCTCGATCATGGTTGATCAGGTCGCCCAGAAGGGACAGCCCATTGCTACACCACCTCTTCCGACACCGGCTCACTCATGGGAGCTAGCGGAATCGCTATCAATGTAGGTTCTGCAGCCGGAGCGATCCAGCGGCTGGCCTGCTCTAGGGCGCGAAAACTGCCGCAGAGCAGCAGGCGATCGCCCGCCTGGAGGTCGCTGCCGCCGTGGGGAAAGTTGATGAATTTGCCTTCGCGCCGAATCGCCTGCACCAGTACGCCAAACTGACGGCGAATATGCAGATCGGCCAGGGTTTTGCCCACCACGCCGCTGTCGTTGGGCACCAGCAGCCACTGACAGGAGGTGTTGCCCCCCGGAATCACCGCCTTGCCCTCCACCAGTTCGCTAAAGGCTAGGAGCTCGTCGGTTTCGCCCACCACCAGCAGCCGATCGTCGGCCATCAGTTGAGTATGGGACTCCGGGTAGTCGAGCTTCTCGCCGGTAGCTCGCTCAATCGCGATCAGGCTAACTCCCGTGAGGCGGCGCAGATCGGTTTCATCCAGGGTCATACCCACCAGCGGCGACTCGGATGGCAGCACATACCAGCGGCGGTTCAAATCCTGCACCACGTCTTGCAGTTCCCGCAAACTCTGGTCGGGCAGATGCAGGCGGAAGTTTTCGTAGCGAGAGCCCCGCAGCTGCTGGACCTCGCGCTGAATCACCGGTAGTGGCACCCCCAGTCCCGTGAGCAAATGGGCCGACAGCTCAATGCTGGTTTCAAATTCGGGCTGCACCACTTCCCGTGCCCCCAGCTGGTAGAGTAATTCCAAGTCTTTCTCCTGGGTAGCCCGCACCACCGTATCGAGTTCCGGGGCCAGCTCCAGGGATCGCTTCAGACAGAGGCGGGTGCTCATCGGGTCGGGCAGGGCAATCGCCAGACCGCGCGCCTGGGTGACGCCTGCCGCCTCCAAAACGTGCAGACTGGCAGCGTTGCCGTAGACATAGGCAATATTCGCCTCGCGCAGCTGCTGAATCCGCTGTTCCGACTGCTCTACCACCACCACGGGCTGCTTGTAGGTCTGCAATAGCTGGACAATGTTGCGCCCGACCCGACCATAGCCACAGACCACCACATGATTTTGGGACGGCAACTGCTCTGCCTGACCCAGGGGCTGATCGGCCCCATCCAGCAGCTGCTTCAGCCAGGGAATCGTGTCCAGCCAGTCAAATAGCTTTGGCACCAGCCGCAGCACAAACGGCGTCAGCACCAGCGTCACAGCCGTCGTGCCCAACAGCAGCAGATAGACGCGACGCGACACCAGCCCCAGTTCCTGCCCCTTGCTGGCCAGCACAAACGAGAACTCCCCGATCTGGGCCAGCCCTAGGCCAACAATCAGCGAAGTCTTGAGCGAATAGCCAAACAGGCGCACCAGCGGCGTGATAATCAAAAACTTGCCGACAAACACCAGCGCTACCAGGCCCAAAATCAGCTCCAGGTTGTTCCAGATGAAGCCCGGATCGATCAGCATCCCGACTGCCGCAAAAAACAGGGTGGCGAAAATGTCGCGAATCGGCTCCACATAGGTCAGGGTCTGGTCGGAATATTCCACTTCTGAGATCATCAGACCCGCGATGAACGCGCCCATCTCGATCGACAGGCCTAGATACTCGGTCAGCAGGGCGATGCCCAGACAGAGGGCCACCACGCCCAGCAAAAACAGCTCGCGGCTTTCGGTGCGGGCTAGCAGCCGCAGCAGCGGCGGAATCACCCAGATGCCTGCCACGATCGAGCCAATCGCCAGCAGGGCGGTTTTGAGCAGGGCCATGCCCACGGCGCGACCAATCTCATCCGAGGGGCTATCCAGGGCAGGCAGCACGGCCAGCATCAGTCCCAGAGCCAAATCCTGCACTACCAGCATCCCCAGCATGACGCGACCGTGGGGCGTTTCGGTTTCGTTGCGCTCCATCAGGCATTTCAGGACGACCGCCGTGGAAGACAGGGAGAGAATTGCCCCCAAAAAGATCCCCTGAGTCGGGGAGGTCACCCAGCCCACGCCCAGCGAAACCAGCGTCGTGACTGCAATCGTGGCCAGAATTTGCAGCGTACCGCCCCCGAGACTGATGCCCTGCACCTTTTTGATTTCGGCAAAGGAAAACTCGACGCCCAGGGCGAACAGCAAAAACGCTGCGCCAAATTGGGCCAGGGTTTCCACCTGAATCAGCTCCTTCACCAGCCCCAGTCCGGCTGGTCCAACGACGGCTCCGCCCACCAAATAGCCCAACAGCACGGGCTGGCGCAGCAAAGCGGCTAGCAGCCCCCCTCCGGTTGCAGCAGCAAGCACCACAACCAGGTCCACGATTAATCTAAAATCTTCTTGCACGAGTTCCTGTTGATGCGATTTATGACAATAAATTTTGAAACCCGGCATAACCGACAGGCGTGGCGACAGGCGCGGGTTATTTTAAGTTTGTTTAACTCTTAGCATACCGAAGTTTTCTACTCCCCGTGGTAGAAACATTGGGCGTCGATAGCGATGCCTAGCTCATGCCTCCCTGATGCCTACCTGCATGCAGTAATCGAGTAGCCCTTGTTCCAGTCCTCTTGTACAGCTTCGTATAGCCCATTCATGACAACTCCTTTCAATCGCAATCCCTATCGTCGCCTGCTCAGCCAGATCCAGTCTCAGGCCCAGTCTCAGGCCCAGTCTCAGGCCCAAGCTCAGGCCCAGTCGCTCTGGAGTAGCCGCTTCCGGCGTCGGCTTTACGCTGCCGGATTAGGCGCTACGCTGGCGCTGATTCTAATTACGGCTCCCGGCTTCACCGACCCCGCCCTCAGATATCCGGCAGCC
The DNA here is from genome assembly GCA_046080625.1 of Elainella sp. Lineage (GTDB taxonomy): Bacteria > Cyanobacteriota > Cyanobacteriia > Elainellales > Elainellaceae > Elainella. The sequence continues at coordinate 3,524 of JBJTUI010000055.1, forward strand.
AACCGGCCAGTGCTGTCCCCCGAATCATCGGCCCAACCTGCGACCCCGCTCCTAGCCCAGGTGCCCAGCGCGCTACAAGTCCAGGTACAGCCCACCAATCCCGAGCAGGGGGATACGCTTTCGGTTGTGGTGCAGTTGCCGAGCAGTGCCGGGAGTGAAGCGGTCCCCCAGCCTGCACCTAGCGTCACCCTGGGCCAGAAGACCTACGCGATGTTTGCCCTCAGCAACGGACGGTATCGCGCCCTGCTGCCCACTACGCCGCTCGATCAACCCGGCCCCATCAATCTCCAGGTCAGCGCTGCCGGGCAGACTAAAACCCTGTCCCTGCAATTGCGCGACCGCGACTTTCCCACCCAGCGAATTTGGTTGGGGGAAGGCGGCGGTCCCGAGGGCACGGACTACGAGTTTGATAAGGTAGACGCCTTTAAAGCGCTCGTCACCCCCGAAAAATTCTGGAGCGGCCCGTTTGTCCGGCCCAGCCAGGGAGAGGTCAGCACGATCTACGGCGTACAGCGCTACTACAACGGCGAGTTTGCCCGAGACTATTACCACCGGGGCGTAGACTACGCTGCTGCAACAGGATCGCCGGTTGTAGCTCCCGCCGCAGGTCGGATCGCGCTGGTGGGCCGCGTTGCCGAAGGGTTTGAGCTGCATGGCAACACGATTGGCATCGACCACGGCCAGGGGGTGCTGAGCATCATGATTCACCTCAGCCAAATCGATGTCAAGGAAGGGGATATGGTGCGACCGGGCCAGCGGATTGGAGCGGTGGGCTCAACCGGCATCTCTACCGGACCCCACCTGCACTGGGGGCTGTATGTCAACGGCCAGTCGGTTGACCCGGTGCCCTGGCGCACGACAGGCTTCGAGTAGGCCGCCCTGTGCAGGCGAGTTGCAAGCCAGTTGACCCCATAGATATAGCCTCGCAGATTCAATCTCGTAGATTTTCAGCGCCCTGAATTTAATCAGCTGAGGCGTGCCTTTTTAGATTTCTGGGGCACACTAAAACTGAAAGCAAGGAAGCTCACCCACCTAACGGTGTGGGGCATTAGTTGAAGACCTATGAGTATTGAAAAAATTGTTGAACAGGCCCTCCAAGATGGCTACCTCACACCTGCGATGGAAGCAGAGGTTGGGCGGATTTGCGATACGGCGTCAGAACTGTCTATTGAAGAGTACATGGCGCTCGACCGGCTGATGGGTTCGCTGCTGACGGGAGAAGTGGTTGCCGTACCGCGCAAGCAGTTCATCAACGTCATGGAAGAACTGGTGTTGACCGAGGCAATTGCCCGCGTGGCCGAAATCGAAGCCACCAGCGACTGCACCCTCGACCTGGGCGACATCGCCGCCTACGCCCTCAACCGGCTGCCGCCGCTTTATGCCACCACCGAAGAGGGGGCAGAATACCAGCGGGGTCGGGCCAAGGAAGAACTGCAAACCCTGATTGCCCAGCAGGTAGGGGAGGCGATTGGGCGCAGCCTCGACCAGCCAGAATTCTTCCCGGAACGTCAGGTGTTGGGCAAAAAAGAGGGCGACGAAGTTCTGGCTCAGGTCAGTACGCTGCTCAAGTCCAATGCTCACAAGTACGAAGTGCGGTTCTAGTCGGCAAGTCGAAATTCCTGTTTTGAGCCTGTTTTGAGAAAGTTTGGCAGTTCTGATACGAGATCCCAGATGGCAACCCTGGTCGGCAAGTCGTAACCTGTTTTAGATGGCTTGTTTTAGATGGTTTGATCAATTTTCAGTCAGTAGTTCAACCCCCTAGAAGGCAGGATAGCTCAAGGGTTACGGGAGCATGTCTCCACAGACCCACTGCCTTGCAGAGTATCTTGCGAAGTATGAGGTCGCTCTACTGATCGATCTTTCAATATTCAACTTTCTGAGTTCTAGGCCAGTGGTCTAGGACTCAATTTGTGTTTGGGTGAACTTTGGAATGGGTTTCGGGAACCGCAATTCGCCGCAGCCGGTTATTTTTGTTGCTCATTTGCGAATCAACTCGCCCAGAGGCACCGGCAACATGGCACACTAGCTTAGGCACCGACCTTATACCGAATATCCTGTACCGCAATACCCTGTACCGAATACCGTGGATTCATCGACCCATTCTGCCACGACCGCTGCTACCCAAGCGCTGCTCCACTCCGATTCCAACCCAGAGAGCAGTCAAGCCAACGGTTTGAGCGGCCCAACGCAACTTGAAGCCGTATCAGCCACACCTCAGGCCGCCGTCACCCAGCGGCGCAAAGCCGATCATCTGCGCGTCTGTCTGGAAGACGAAGTTCAGTTTCAGGTCACGACCGGGCTAGAGCGCTACCGATTTCGCCACTGCTGTCTGCCGGAACTCGACTGGCAGGAAATCTCGCTGGACACCGCTTTTTTGGGTAAACCCCTAGCCGCGCCCCTGCTGATCTCCTCCATGACCGGCGGCACGGAATTTGCCCAGCTCGTCAACTACCGACTGGCAGCAGCGGCGCAGCGTCATGGGCTGGCGATGGGTGTGGGGTCCCAGCGGGTGGCGATTGAAAACCCCGAGGTGATTTCTAGCTTTGCCGTGCGGTCGGTGGCTCCCGACATTTTGCTGTTTGCCAATTTGGGAGCTGTGCAGCTCAACTACACCTACGGGCTGGCCGAATGTCAGCGCGCCGTAGACTGGCTGGAGGCCGACGCCCTGATTCTGCACCTGAATCCGCTGCAAGAGGCTGTGCAGACCCGAGGCGACACCAATTTCCGCGACCTGCTGAGCAAAATTGCCCAGCTCTGCCGCAGGCTTTCCGTACCGGTGATTGCCAAGGAAGTGGGCAACGGGATTTCTGGCCCCATGGCCCAGCAGCTGCTCGAAGCCGGGGTGAGGGCAATTGATGTGGCCGGAGCCGGGGGAACCTCCTGGGCCAAAGTCGAGAGCGCCCGAGCCAGCGATGCCCGTCAGCGGCGTCTGGGCCAAACTTTTGCCAACTGGGGCATTCCCACAGCAGACTGCATCACCGCCGTGCGGTCGGTGGCTCCCGAGCTGCCCCTGATTGCCTCCGGCGGGTTGCGCAACGGGCTGGATGTCGCCAAAACGATTGCCCTAGGGGCCGATCTGGCCGGACTGGCTCTGCCGTTTTTGCAGGCCGCAGCCGAGTCGGAGGAAGCTCTAGACGAGCTGATCGACATTTTGATCGCCGAAGTCACCACCGTGTTGTTCTGTACCGGCGCGACTCGTTTGGCCGATCTCCGCACAGACCGGCTGGAGCGGATTGTCCCTCTGGGCTGATCTGCCGCTCCAGCTGCCTCCGCCCCCTTTAGCCCCGGCTGATTCAAGGGTTCGCGTGGCGAAATCAGCTGGAGTTAGCTGGAGACATAGCCCAGCATTTAAACTGAAAAAGACCGGTTGCAGAGCCCGATAGCCTGTAGATCGGGTTGGGCTAGTCTGGTTGGCTAGTTTGCGTCCATTCTTTGGGCAATCTCAAAACAGGCGTACTTCAGAATCTCACGCCCTGCCAGTTGACTTCCAACTAGCCGTTTAGCCGATTGCTCGTCCTCCCACTTCCCTGGTGCAATGCGCGATTTCCTAAAGCAGACCTTTGCCACGCTGACCGGCATCTTTTTGTTTCTCACCCTCAGTGCCGCCGGGCTCACCGTTTTACTGGTTGCGATCACAGCCGCTTCCAGGGAGGCCAGTACGCGAGTCGAGCAAGATTCGATTTTGACCCTCGATCTGTCCCAGGAAATCACCGACGCCAACCCAGAGAACAGCGCCAGCGACGTGATTGGTCAGGCGCTGTCGGGCAGCAGCCCCCGCAACACAATTGCCCTGCGCACCGTGCTGGAGACGCTGGAACAGGCCGCTAAGGACGACCGAATTGCGGGCATTTTTCTGTCGGGCAACGTCAACTCAACTGGCTCGGGTTCCGGGTTAGCCACACTGCAAGAAGTACGGCAGGCGCTGCAAAAATTCCGCGAGTCTGGCAAGCCGATCATTGCCTACGACACCGTGGGCTGGAGCGAACGCGAATACTATCTGGCCTCCGTCGCCGACCAGATTTTGCTCAACCCCACCGCCACCCTGGAGATCAACGGCTTCAACCTGGAAACCACCTTTTTTGGCGGAGCCTTGGAGAAATACGGCATCGGCGTCCAGCCGATTCGGGCGGGCAAATATAAGTCGGCGATTGAACCCTTCACCCGCTCGGCCAATAGCCCCGAAGCCCGCGAAGAATCGCAAAAGCTGCTGTCCGATCTGTGGAACGAGTTTCTCAACGCCACAGCCCGCAGCCGTAACCTCAAGCCCCAGCAGCTCCAAACCATCGCCGACCAGCAGGGGATTTTGCTGTCCGATCAGGCCCAAACCGCCAAGCTGATTGACAAGGTGCTGCATGAGGACGAAGTGCTGACCGAACTGCAAGACCTGACCGGCGAACCGAAGGACAACGACTCCTTCCGGCAGATCAGCATGACCAACTACGCCCGCGCCGTCGAACTCTCTACCCGGCGTCGCTCTAGCCCCAACAAGATCGCCGTGATCTATGCCGAGGGCGAAATTGTCAGCGGTAAAGGCACCCCCGCCACCATTGGCGGCGACCGGCTCACAAGCCTGCTGCGAGAGCTGCGCCAGGATGATAGCGTCAAGGCCATCGTGCTGCGGGTGAACAGTCCGGGCGGCAGCGCTACGGCTTCGGCCCTGATCGCTCGCGAGGTGGATCTGACCCGCCAGAAAAAGCCGATTATTGCCTCAATGGGCAGCTATGCGGCCTCGGGCGGCTACCAGATTTCTTCCTACGCCAGCCGGATTTTTGCCGCCCCCAACACGGTGACGGGCTCTATCGGCGTGTTTGGTCTGCTGCCCAACGTCAAAACCCTAGCAAACCGCAACGGCATCACCTGGGATGGGGTCAAGACAGGTCGCCTCGCCGACAGCAGCTCGATCGCCCGCCCCAAAACGCCGGAGGAGATGGCTTTGGCCCAGCGGGTCGTGGATCGACTCTACGAGCAATTCCTCGCCATCGTGGCCGACTCGCGCCCGATTCCTCCGCAGAAGGTAGCCGAAATTGCCCAGGGCCGCGTTTGGTCCGGGGTGGCGGCCAAGAGCTTGGGTCTGGTGGATGACTTGGGCGGCTTGCAGGCATCGGTGCAGGCTGCGGTAGAGGCCGCCAAGCTGGGAGACAACTGGCAGCTAGAGGAATATCCCCAAAGCCGCTCGTTTGAGGCGCTGCTGTTTCGGCGGCTGTTGAGCAATCGCAGCGCCCTACCCCAGGACCCCCTCAGCATCCAACTGCAAAAGCTTCAGGCCGAACTGCAAACCCTACAGCTGATGAACGACCCCCAGGGAGCCTATAGCCGTCTGCCGTTTACTCCCTGGATTGATTAAACAAATTGACTAAACAAAAGGCCATATAACGACAGCTGGCCATACAAAACTTCAACCTCAGAGCTGGAGAGGCTCCAAAGAATATTAAGATAATCTAAATTGATGTACAAATGCAGACAGGGCCGATAGAATCAGGCAGCCTGAGCGGAAACTTTTCTCACAAATAGCTGTATTTCTATGTACCAAGCCCCTTTCCAACCCTGGTGTCTGATCAGCCTGCAACCCAATCTGCAACATCAAGTCCTGAATCGGTTTCAGCATCGCCACGAAGCTGAGGCCCATCTGCGAGTGCTCACCCAGATCGCCCCGACATCGAGCTACATGGTGATGTTTGATCAGGCTGAGGCTGCTGA
>JBJTUI010000056.1:0-10628 GCA_046080625.1 Elainella sp.
TACGATTACTGCTGCTGCCATCAGTACGGCTTGGACTCGTCGCGATCCCGAGCAGCCAACCCAGCCCGAAGAGGGCGCGTTGGAGCACAAGATCAACATCATCGACACGCCCGGCCACGTGGACTTCACGATTGAGGTAGAACGCTCTATGCGGGTATTAGATGGCGTGATCGCTGTCTTCTGTTCCGTGGGTGGCGTTCAGCCCCAGTCGGAAACCGTCTGGCGTCAGGCCGACCGCTACAGCGTTCCCCGGATCGCCTTTGTCAACAAGATGGACCGGATGGGGGCTAACTTCTTCAAGGTCTACGGCCAGCTGCGCGACCGGCTGCGGACGAATGCTGTGCCGATCCAGATCCCAATTGGTGCCGAAGAAGACTTCAAGGGCATCGTCGATCTGGTGCGGATGAAGGCCTATCTCTACAAGAATGATATTGGTACCGATATTGAAGTTACCGATATCCCGGCTGATGTCCAGGAAGTGGCCGAAGAGTACCGGGTGAAGCTGGTTGAATCTGCCGCTGAGGTAGACGACGACCTGATCGAGAAATATTTGGGCGGCGAAGAGCTAACCGAGGAAGAGATCCGCAGCGCCTTGCGCAAAGGCACGATCGAAGGCAAGATTGTCCCCGTGCTCTGCGGCTCGGCCTTCAAGAACAAGGGTGTGCAGCTGCTGCTCGATGGCGTCGTAGACTACCTGCCCTCGCCTACTGAAGTGCCGCCGATTCAGGGGACGCTGCCGGATGGCACCACGGCGAACCGGGTGGCCAGCGATGAAGAACCCTTCTCGGCTCTGGCTTTCAAGATCATGGCGGACCCCTACGGTCGCCTCACCTTTGTCCGCGTCTATTCAGGCGTCATGGCTAAAGGTAGCTACGTCTACAACGCCACCAAGGGCAAGAAAGAGCGGATCTCGCGCCTGATTCTGCTGAAGGCCGACGACCGGCTGGAAGTAGACGAACTGCGGGCAGGCGATCTGGGTGCAGCCCTGGGGCTGAAAGATACGTTTACGGGCGACACGCTCTGTGACGAAACCAAGCCAATCATCCTGGAGTCGCTATTCGTGCCCGAGCCGGTGATTTCGGTGGCCGTCGAGCCGAAGACCAAGCAGGACATGGAAAAACTCTCCAAGGCTCTGCAAGCCCTGTCTGAGGAAGACCCGACCTTCCGCGTCAGCGTTGACCCCGAAACCAACCAGACGGTAATCGCCGGGATGGGCGAACTCCACCTGGATATTCTGGTAGACCGAATGAAGCGCGAGTACAAGGTAGAAGCTAACGTCGGTGCGCCACAGGTGGCCTATCGCGAAACCATCCGCAAGCCCGTGCGGGCCGAGGGCAAGTTTGTCCGGCAGAGTGGCGGTAAAGGTCAGTATGGTCACGTCGTGATCGAACTGACTCCGGGCGATGTCGGCAGCGGCTTTGAGTTCGTCTCCAAGATCGTTGGCGGTGTGGTGCCCAAGGAATATATCGGGCCTGCTGAACAGGGCATGAAGGAAGCCTGCGAATCGGGAATTCTGGCTGGCTATCCGGTGATTGACCTGAAGGCAACCATGGTAGACGGCTCTTATCACGATGTGGACTCGTCAGAAATGGCCTTCAAAATCGCGGGCTCAATGGCCATCAAGGAGGCGGTGATGAAAGCTTCGCCGGTTCTGCTTGAGCCCATGATGAAGGTTGAGGTTGAGGTTCCTGAAGACTTCATCGGGAACGTGATCGGTGACCTCAACTCGCGTCGCGGCCAGATTGAAGGCCAAGACACTGAGCAGGGCGTTGCTAAGGTGACTGCCAAGGTCCCCCTAGCCGAAATGTTCGGGTATGCTACTGATATTCGGTCTAAGACCCAAGGTCGTGGCATTTTCACTATGGAGTTTAGCCACTATGAGGAAGTTCCTCGCAACGTGGCTGAAACCATCATCGCGAAAAGCAAAGGGAACGCATAGTCAGTAAAGAGGAACGGATAGAGACATGGCACGCGCAAAATTTGAACGGACAAAACCTCACGTTAACATTGGTACGGTGGGTCACGTTGACCACGGTAAGACAACTCTGACGGCAGCGATCACGATGACGCTGTCGGCTCTGGGTCAGGCTCAGGCTCGCAAATACGATGAGATTGATGCTGCTCCCGAAGAAAAAGCTCGGGGTATCACCATCAACACGGCTCACGTAGAGTACGAAACCGAGAACCGCCACTACGCCCACGTGGACTGCCCCGGACATGCTGACTATGTGAAGAACATGATCACCGGAGCCGCCCAGATGGACGGCGCGATTCTGGTGGTGGCCGCAACCGACGGCGCGATGCCCCAGACCCGTGAACACATTCTGCTGGCCAAGCAGGTCGGGGTACCCAGCATTGTGGTCTTCCTGAACAAAATTGACCAGGTGGATGACGAAGAACTGCTGGAGTTGGTGGAGCTGGAACTGCGCGAACTGCTGAGCAGCTATGACTTCCCGGGCGACGATCTGCCGATCATTCGCGGTTCGGGCCTGATGGCGCTGGAAGCCATGCAGAAGGACCCGAAAACCAAGCGGGGCGACAACGAGTGGGTAGACAAGATCTATGAGCTGATGGACGCGGTTGATTCCTTCATCCCGACGCCCGAGCGCGATGTGGACAAACCCTTCCTGATGGCAGTTGAAGACGTGTTTACGATCACCGGTCGGGGTACGGTGGCCACGGGCCGGATCGAGCGCGGCAAAATCAAGATCAACGAAACTGTGGAGCTAGTTGGCATCCGCGAAACTCGTTCGACCACCGTCACCGGGATCGAGATGTTCAAGAAGAGTCTGGAAGAAGGTCTGGCGGGCGACAACGCCGGTCTGCTGCTGCGCGGTCTGAAGAAAGAGGACATTGAGCGCGGCATGGTGCTGGCTAAGCCTGGTTCGATCACGCCCCACACCCAGTTTGAAGGCGAGGTCTACATCCTGACCGAAAAAGAAGGCGGTCGTAAAACGCCGTTCTTCCCTGGCTACAAGCCCCAGTTCTACGTGCGAACCACTGACGTGACGGGCACGATCAAGGCCTTCACCGCTGACGACGGCAGCGCGGCTGAAATGATTATGCCTGGCGACCGGATCAAAATGACGGTTGAGCTGATCAACGCGATTGCCATTGAGCAAGGGATGCGCTTCGCCATCCGCGAGGGTGGTCGGACGATTGGTGCAGGCGTTGTGTCTAAGATCGTCAAGTAGTCCTTTCTGATAAGCTTAAATTCAGCAGCTTCGGGCTATCCGGGCTGCTGAATTCTTTGAGCTTCCTGTGACAAAGAGCTGATTGAACATCGGCCTTCTTCGAACCGAACCTTGACAACCTACTGAAACTAATTGAACTAAAACTCTATGGCAGCTATCCAACAGCAAAAAATCCGCATTCGGCTCAAGGCTTTTGATCGCCGTCTGCTCGATACCTCCTGCGAAAAGATTGTCGAAACCGCTAATCGCACCAACGCTACAGCGATTGGCCCCATCCCACTTCCCACCAAGCGCCGCATCTATTGCGTTCTGCGTTCTCCCCACGTCGATAAAGACTCACGCGAGCATTTTGAAACCCGCACCCATCGCCGGATCATCGATATTTATCAGCCTTCTTCCAAGACAATCGATGCCCTGATGAAGCTGGATCTGCCTGCCGGGGTTGATATTGAAGTGAAACTCTAGAAAAATCACCCTGCTTTCTTGGGGGTGGCTTAACAATGCGATAAACTATTTAGAGTAGTTGCGAGATGTAACTACTCTGTTACTGTTTGGGCCGGTTTTTCTGGCTAGTTTCTTATTGTCCATAGCATCTTACGAGGCGTTGGATTCTCACCCTACCAAGAAGATATCAACCGTAATGGCCTTTTCTTCATCCGTTGCTGTACGTGAACTACCTCTGTTTCCGCTCCCCGAGGTTGTGTTGTTTCCTAACGCAGCTTTGCCGCTGCATGTCTTTGAACCGCGCTATCGCATCATGATCAACACAATTCTTCAGAGCGATCGACGGTTTGGGGTGTTGATGATTGACCCCGTAGAAGACAAACGGGCTACAGTTGGTTGCTGTGCCGAAATCATCTATCACCAGCGCACGCCCGACGATCGGATCTACATGAAAACGATTGGTCAGCAGCGCTTTCGCGTGCTGGACTATGTGCGTGAGAAGCCTTACTACGTCGGGTTGGTAGAGTGGATTGAGGACCAGCCGACCGATCGAGATCTGCATGCTTTGACTGCAGATATCAGCCAGCTGCTGCAGGATGTGGTCTACCTGTCGGCTAAGCTAATGGGCAAAGAAATCGATCTCCCCGACGATATTCCTGACTCGCCGATCGAATTATCCTACTGGGTTGCCGCTAACCTCCAGGGCGTAGCCCACGAGCAGCAAATGCTGCTGGAGATGCAGGACACAGCAGCGCGGCTAGAGCGGGAAGCCGAGATTTTGATGACTACCCGTAACCATCTGGCTGCCAAATCAGCGCTTGAGGATGCCTTCAAATAGCAGAAGCTGTACTACGAAAACTCACCTGGGTTCAATCACCAACTTGGTTTAGCTAGGCCGGTGCAAATATCGGACGATGGGGATTTGGGGCTGTGTCCTCACCAGAGGGCAAGCCTACTGTACTTCCCTAAAATCCTCTTCAATTTAACCAAGCCCAACTACTTAGGGTTTAGTCATTGTTCAGGCAGGGTTCAGCTAGAGCAAGCCCTGATAGATCTTGTGAGCCTGACAGATCTCCTGATAGATTTTTTGAGAAAGAGTGCCGGAGAGGTTTTGCCTTCTGCACTCGCTTTTTTATGAAAACTATCGATCTCTCCAGCAAAACTAAGTGATTTCGCTTAATATTTGCGAAGGACCGTAACGCAATATCAAGAAAACTCAGAAACTCTTGACTTGAACCCCTACATTTAGCCTAAAGTCAAGGTTGATTTCTGGGAAAGAATGTAAAATTTATTAAAACGGGCGCGGCGAGAACTTCAGCTATGGACGTTTGCTTTTCTGCCACACAATCGATCGAATTGGTTGTGCCGGAGCAGCCAATTTCTATTCATCACTATTTACGTCAACCCCAGCGCCTAGTGCGATCGCTAATTGATCCGGCACAGGTAGAGAGCTTGGGCAGCGATCTCTTTCGGTTTAAAATGCGGCCAATTCACTTCATGGCTCTCAACCTCCAGCCCACTGTAGATCTACAGATCTGGGCAGAACCAAATGGGGCCGTGAAATTGCGCTCGGTTGACTGTGAATTGCGCGGAATTGATCAAATCAATCAGCTGTTTAACCTGACTCTAGTAGGTCAGCTGGCTCCCGTACAGGTGCAAAGCCAAACCTATCTGCGGGGCAAAGCAGATCTCCAGGTTCGGGTCGAGCTGCCGCCGCCCCTGTCCATGACGCCGCGTTTGCTAGTAGAAACGGCTGGGAGCGGCCTTCTACGCAGCGTGCTTCTGACAATTAAGCATCGTTTGGCCCATCAGCTCCTAGTCGATTACTGCAACTGGGTGACAGTCGAACAGTCAGCGGTTCGATCTAGTTCGGAAGCAACGCAGTGGTCGTCGCTCTAGATAGACAGTTTTGGCTTCCCTTTCCCCAGGTTGGGGCAGAAGTAGGGAGGGGGAAAGGGCGATGCTCATGCCAAATCACCCACTAGAGTTCCTGGGCCGACTCTGGCAAAAGCTCGCTGTCGGCAAATAGCGAACCCTGAACCAGGCGGCAGGGGCTGAACGAACGGCGATGGTAGCGGGTCAATCCGAGCTGTTGGATTGCCTGCTTGTGCCTCGCAGTTCCATATCCTTTGTTTGTTTTTAGGTCATAGCCAGGGTAGTGGGCTTCCAGCCGAGATAGGAGCTGATCGCGCCAGACCTTGGCTACAATACTGGCTGCAGCAACTGCGGTTGACCTCTGGTCGCCCTGAACCAGGGGCTGTTGGGCAATTTCCAGGTAAGGAATGACCTGGTTGCCGTCAATTAAGCAGAGTTGGGGGGAAGGCCGCAGGCGCAGTACGGCGCGCCGCATCGCCAGCAGAGAAGCCTGTAGAATATTCAGCCGGTCTATCTCGGCAGCAGAAGCTAAACCAATGCAGCAGGCATCAGCCAGGGTTCGAATCTGTAGAGCCAGCCGCTGCCGCCGCCCTGCCGAGAGCTGTTTGCTGTCAGTCACTCCCAGTTCTTGCAGCAGGGTCTGGGCTACCGGAGATAAAATCACTGCTGCCGCAACGACAGGGCCAAACAGGGCTCCTCGACCCACTTCATCAACCCCAGCCACCAGCTGAGCGGAGGGCAACTCCAGATCAACCTGATTGAGTTCCGGTTGTGACATAGAGACAGTGCGACGATAAAACAGTGCGGCAGTTTGCTGGATCAGCAGTTTGGGAATAGCCTGCCAGGAAATACCACGAGCGCTAAAGCACCGTGGAAGAGCGGCGGCGGCGACGACGACGATTCGGATCGGTACCGACTTCAGGAGCAGCAGATGCCCCATCATCCCGTTCGGACTCCGCCGTATCGCTAGTGGCCTGAGCCGAGGAGTCATCCTGTTCCTGCAGGGAATTCGTGATGCTGACCCGGCCCTCCACCTCTGGGCGGGGCGCTGTCAAACCTGTTGTTTCGCGCAAAGCGGTTTCGCGCAAATTAGAGCGCAGCAGCGGAGAAGAAGTGGACTCGCGGTTTATCAGGTCGCCATTGCCGCTGCGGCTTCTGCCATTATCAAGCTGAACGGTTTGCTCCAGAGCTGCGCCTACGACCACCGCAGGAGGTGTTTCGCCCGGACCAACAATCGAAATGATGGTAGACTTCGGGTCTTTGACGGTTTCAGAGGTCAGCACCAGAGGGGAGATTCCCATCAGCGCATAGACATCTTGCTCCTCAGGTGTCATCTCAACGGCGATTACCTGGGGTGGTTCGGCGGATTGTTTGTCTCGACGTCCTGAGCGACCGCGTTCCTGCTTGTCGCCCCGGGGTTCGCGGGCTTCGCGAGGTTCTCGAGCTTCACGCGACTCTCGGGCTTCGCGGGGCTCCTTGGAGACGCGGGCAGGTGTGATGCTGTAGGGAGCCTCCTCGACTGCATCTTCTTCTTCAGCCTCCGGATCTAGACGCGGCAGCCCTCCCTTGAGAGCAGGCTGGTCGTTCACCTTCAGGCGAGTACTGCGGCGGCGGCGGCGGTCGCCCCGGCCCCGCTCCTGATAGTTGGGATGATTAGTTAGATCCAGCTCTTGTAGATCAGTAGAGGCATCTGAGTCGAACTCTTCGGTCTCCCAATCGCGCTGTCTAGATTCTTGTCTATCCTGTCTGTCCTGCCTAGACTCTTGCCTGGAGTCGCGCCGGGATTCAGTCGGACTGGAGCGCAGCGCCTCGATCGGCTCTGCCACATCGAGCTCGCCCTCGCCTGGCAAATGCACCAGGTGGCCCATGCCGCCGCAGGTCGGGCAGGTCTGGCCAAACAGCTCGTAGATATTCTGGCCCTGGCGTTTGCGGGTGAGTTCGACCAGCCCCAGCTCCGACAGTTGGGCAATTTGGGGTCTGGCCTTGTCGGCCCGCAGGGCTTTGTTGAACTGCTCCAGTACCTGAAGCTGATCGCGGCGGGCATCCATGTCGATGAAGTCCACCACAATCACCCCGGCAATATTGCGCAGCCGCAGCTGGCGGGCGATTTCGGCGGCAGCTTCGCAGTTGGTCCAGAGCACCGTTTCTCGGGCGGTCGCCGAGCGGGTGAACGAGCCGGAGTTGACGTCGATTACGGTCAGAGCCTCGGTGCGTTCGATGATGATATAGCCGCCCGAGGGCAGATCGACCCGTGGCTTCAAAGCCTCGCGAATCGCCGCGTTCACCCGGAAATATTCCAGAATCGAAGCGCGCTCCCGGTGGTGATCAACCAGGACGCCCTGGGGCGTTTTGCCACCGTTCCAATGCATCAAATGCTGTTTGACCCGCTTCAGGCCGGTGTGGGAATCGACCACGATCCGATTGACGTCAGCGCTGTAAACATCACGCAGCACCCGCTGAATGAAGTCGTCGTCGCGATTAAGCAGACTGGGGGGCAGAACTGATAGAGCTTCCTGCTGAATGCTTTCCCACTGCTTTTGCAGAGTTTCTAAATCTTCCAGGATGGCTTCTTCGGGCACGCCTTCCGCCTCGGTGCGAACCAGCAGCCCCATGCCAGCCGGCTTAATCAAAATTGCCAGCGCCCTGAGGCGATTGCGCTCGACTTCGTTGCGAATCCGGCGGGACAGGTTGACCCCACGCCCAAACGGCATCAGCACCAGGTAGCGGCCCGGCAAGCTGATATTGCCCGTCAGACGCGGCCCCTTATTGCCGGTCGGCTCCTTCATGATCTGTACTAGCACCCGCTGTTGGGGAGCCAGCAGTTCGGTGATCGACCCGGCTGACTTCTTCAGGCGCAGCGGGCCGAGGTCGGTGACGTGAATAAACCCGTTGCGCTCGCTGTCGCCAATATTGACAAATGCGGCATCAATGCCGGGCAAGACATTTTCAACAATACCGAGATAGATATCGCTGACTTGATGCGTCCCTTTTGCAACAATCAGCTCTTGGATTTGGTCTTCCGAAAAAACAGCAGCAATTCGGTGCTGCTCAGCGATAATAATTTGCTTTGACATTCAATATCCTCAAAAAGAGCAGCAATCATGGCTCTAGCACTATCTTTGCCACCGATGCTGTTACGGACAATTGCGTGAGATAATTCCGGTATGGCACCCGCCACTCAGAACATCCTGCTTTGAGTCACTTTCAGAGAGGTCTACCTTGAATGGCGGAACCCTATCCAGCGAGATGACAACTGGATAGATCTATAAATCAGTGAATGATTGAAGAACAACCAATCAACGAAAACCCTTTGCCCAGCACCTCTTTGCGTTCAGATAGCCGAACCAGACCTCTGCAGCAAATAGGTATCCAGGAACTGAAAATAAATTAAAAGCTTTGCAGGCACAGACCCTTCTCTATACCCGATGCCGAACTAAACCACTAACGGCCTGGAAGAGAAATGGAAGTCTGTAACGGCTTCTCTTGCAAAGCATTATAGCGTGGACCAAGCCTGACGCCATAGGTAGGAGCAACATTTTATGCAAAATTAAGACTTTGCTAGAGAGATTTCCGTCGCCGCTGGGTTCACAGGGCAAGCTGGGCAGACCCAAAAGCCATCTCTCAACCCCCCTTTCTACGGGTAGGCTTCGAGCGCCTCGGTTCCAAACGTCCTGGTTTCAAACGTTCTAAAGTTTCAAGCGTTCTGCAATATCACCACGACATGGGTGACACCTATGCGGTATCACCGCGACACAGATCGGCGCGATACGGCGTAACTGGGTGATGCACCGCGTTGCGAGGGCTGCAATCGACAGCTGGGGAATGAACTGCACTTCTCCGTAAGCCTTCTTCAGCTTAGCAGATCCAGCTTGTAAAACGGACTGGCTATCCTCTAGACAAGCACAAGCCGCAGGCGGTGGATTTGCAAGAGCTGGAGTTCGGTCTGGGCCACCTGCTCTAGCATATAAACCACATGCTCAGGCCGCAGTACGGTGCCATCGCTACGGCAGCTGCCCAGGTAGGACAATTCACAAACAGAACATTCCAAGCCATCCGGGCAGTCGGCCTGCTGAAGTGGACGCAATGCGAGATACTGAAGCCCATACAATCGCTCACGCAGATTTACCTGGCGCAGCTTGCCCGATTTGGAGGTTTGTTCAATCCAGATTTCGGCAGCCGTCAGTACCTGAGCAATCCAGGATTGCCACTGGGAAGCTTCGATAGGCAAACCGTCTACAGGGCGAACCGTGAGCCGATATTCTGCCTGGTCGAGCAGCTGGGTTGCCGAAGGAGCCTCCAGCGGTACGGCCTCAACTCGATAGACCGGCAGACTGGCTGGCAGCTGGGCCGTCAAGCGCTGCTCGAACTCCACCTCACTCAGAGCTTCGGTCAAGTCAAAATCGACGATTTCGCCGCTGCTGGTGATGCCTAGGGACAGAGCGCTGGCAGGCGCGATCCGGGGTGTAGGGTGAAATCCGCCCGTAAAGGAAATCGGCAGTGCCGCCCGACGAATCGCCCGGTCGAATAGGCGCAGCAGGTCTAAATGGCTGATCAGGGCCATGTCGTCCTGTTTGCCAAACCAGACCCGCAGCCGCTGGGCGCGCGTTTGATTGGGTACGAAATGACCCGCAAAATCTGGAATCGGCAGCGGTGGAACCACGACGTTATGGCCAAAATCAGCTCCGCAAACACCGCAGTGGGAGCAGCCTTCGAACGAACAGTCGGGTACGGTTGCGGCTGCTAAGGCGCGCTCTAGATCGGTCTTGAGCCACTGTTTGTCAATTCCAGTATCGAGATGGTCCCAGGGCAGGGGGCCATCCAGCAGCGAGTTTGCGCTGTCTAGGGCAGGTTGTGCCTGCTCTGGACCCACCTCTGCTCCTGCCTGAAACAAATTCCATTCACCGTTTTCCACCTGGCGATATTTCCAGGAGAGATTCGATTCGGCGATGGCCTGGGTCCAGGCGGCAAAGGCGCGGTCGAGACTTTCCCACCAGGCGTCCATCCCGGCTCCCAGCTCCCAGGCTCGTCGCACGACTGCGGCCAACCGCCGGTCGCCCCGCCCGACAAAATCCTCCATGGCCGAAATTCGCACGTCCGTGAAGTTGGCCTTGAGGC
>JBJTUI010000057.1:0-3086 GCA_046080625.1 Elainella sp.
CCAGGCGGGCTTCGAAGCCCTGCGCAGCCGCCTCAGCCAGTTCGATCGCGGCACCCTGGTTGCCCTGCTCAGCTCCCGCGAAGACATCTCGGAGGCCGACGCCAACCGAATCATCGATCAGGTTGAAAACGCCCGCACCAGCGTCCTCCAGCGAGCCGAACGCATCCAGACCGAAGCCCAGCGCCGCCTCGAAGCCGTCAAGGCCCAGGCCCAGCATCAGCTCGAAGAAACCCGCAAAGCCGCCGCCACCGCCGCCTGGTGGCTGTTCAGCACCGCCCTCGTCTCGGGAGCCGCTGCTGTGTTAGGCGGTACGCTGGCATCGCGCTAGGGGGAAGGTGGGAAGGTGAGGGGATGAGGGGGTGAGGAGATAGGGAGTGGGAGTCTGTTGCCCTATCCCCTGCCCCAATCGCAGAACCCCATACCTCACCCCGCATCTTCCCTAACCTGCCTTACCCCCCACCTCCCCATCCCCTCACCTCCCCATCTCCCCCACCTCCCCCATCCCCCTACCCTTCTGGAGCCACCCCATGATCACCCATCTCACCCAAGACGGCTGGGACGTCATCTACCACCGCGCCCATGCCCTGCTGGCTGCCCAAATTGCGGGCCACTGGCGCAAGTCCGACTCGCCGGAACGCCTCTATGAAACGATTGCCGCGATCTCGCACCACGATGACCTGGAGCGGGAATGGGAAGGCAACCATATTACCGAAGCAGGTGCCCCGCTCGATTTCAGCCTCCAGGACGTAGAGGACGGCGCGATTGAGAAGCTGCGCGAACAGGTGGACAGCGCTCGCTACCGGGGCCGCTGGGTGACGCTGCTCACCTCTAAACACCTGACGGTTTTGAACCAGAGCCTGCGCGGCAAATCAAAAGACTGGGATGCTTTTCTGGATGAGCAGGAAAAACTCCAGGCGGACTGCCTCAAGGGGCTGGGAATCAGCAAAGCTGACGCCGAGCGGGCCTACCAGTTCATGCATTGGTGTGACCGCCTGTCGCTGATTCTGGCCCAGCAGGAAGTGCCGGAGGCGGGCCGCGCCCTGGAGATCACGAGCGGCATTGACGGTCAACGCTACGACATTCGCGCCCTGGAGGACGGCAGAGTTACGGTTGAGCCCTGGCCGTTTGAGGATAAGGAATTCACGGTGAACGTGGAGGCAGTCCACCTGTCGGAGCTGAAGTTTACCAGCAACGAGGCGCTGATCGCGGCTCTGCAAACCGCACCCATCAAGGTGCTGGAATGGACGTTTGTCAAACAATAGGGCGTCAGGCAGTAGGTCGTCAGGCGATAGGTCGTTAGGCATGGGGCTGAATCTCTAACGGCCCCAAAACCAAAGAAATTGCGTTATTGAGAATCGTCGCAACAACCAGGTGGTAAGCTGGCTGCACAACCAGTACGACCTAATGCAATGAAAGACCTCAACGTTCAAGCAGCAATTGACCTGCTCAACAGCATCATGGAGTTTGAGCTGGCGGGCGTGGTGCGCTATACCCACTACTCGCTGATGGTGACTGGCCCCAACCGGATTCCGATCGTGGCTTTCTTCAAGGCCCAGGCATCCGAGTCGCTGCTGCATGCCCAGCAGGTGGGGGAAATCCTCACCGGGCTGGAAGGCCATCCTTCGCTCCACATTGCCTCCATGGAAGAAACCCACCGCCATTCGGTGCAGGACATTTTGCAGGAGAGCCTCAACCACGAGAAGCGAGCGCTCGACCTCTACAAGAAGCTGCTGGAGGTGGTGGAAGACGCCAGCATCTACCTGGAAGAATTCGCCCGCTCAATGATCGGCCAGGAGGAGTTGCACAACCTGGAGATCAAAAAAATGCTGCGCGATTTCAGCTGATCCGCTCCTGAATCTGCCATGCTGCAATCCGCCCGCCTCACGTTTCGCCCCTGTGCCGATGCCGATCTGGCAATCCTGCTGGCCCACTGGGGCGATTCCCAGGTGCGGCGGTTTTTGTTCGACGACCGGCAGGTAGAGCCAGACCAGGTTGAAACCTTTATCCGCACCAGCGAGGCTCTGTTTCAGGCCCACCAGTATGGCCTCTGGTTTCTAGCCGACCGCACCGCCCATCAGTTTTGCGGCGTCTGCGGCCTCTGGCAAGGTGAGCTAGACCAGCCCGAATTGCTGGTTTCGATCGTGCCTGTGAAGTGGGGACAGGGGCTGGGCACTGAGGCTGGACAAACCGTGTTGCACTATGGCTTTGAGCAGTGCCGCCTGCCGGAAGTTGTCGCTACGGTAGACCCGCCCAACCGCGCCTCGATCCGGATGCTGGAAAAGCTGGGCTTCAGACAATCTCACCAACCGCAACATACCGGAACGCTGCTGTTCATCTGCGACCGAGCAAGCTGTGTCTGAAGTTGTAAAGTTAATAGACCAAAAAGCTGCCAAATTTGGTTTAATTTGACTTCATTCTCTCAAATCTGTTTTTGTCGCTCTAATTTATTGTTGTGCGTTTCTCTAGAAACTCATCTTGAATTACTTTTACTATTCAAGCTTTTACTATTCAGCTAAGTCTATTTTTATAACCTTCGACCCCGCACTATTTGTATGGGTAAATATTATGGCAGCACTGATAGGTAGCTCTAGAGTATCCTTTTGCTATTGCACCCGTTAAGTCTAGAAGGAATATTAAACCGCATCAACCCAACTCCACTAGCCCCGCTGACTGCAGCGCCTTATAGGTGCAGTCCATCTTGGCTTCGGGCGGCACAAACACAATCAAGCCATCCCGGCCCCTCGTCAGCAGCACCCGATAGCTGTTCAGCCTCAGCCTGAGCGGATTTTTCGCCTGCCGCTGTCGCACCGAACTGCGCCATTCACCGTCCCAGCGTAGGTCATCGCCCCAGCCCACAATCGGCAGGTCTAGCTCCAGACCCTGGCAGCCGAATTCGGTGACACAGCGCTCTAGGGCGCAGCAGGACTGGGGCGAGTCGGACGGATCGATGTACCAGGCCCCGGCATTGAGGCGCGAGGTGGCCCGAAACCCGTTGGGAATTCCGTAGGCTTCCAGATTTCGGGCGCGGGAGGAGGCCAACAGGCCATAGCGTTTTTGGGGCTGGTTCAGGTAGCGCTCGCGGCAAT
>JBJTUI010000058.1:0-8873 GCA_046080625.1 Elainella sp.
TTCTGTGGTTTCTGGTGTTTTGAATTCAATCAGGTTATCGTTATTCATGGTGTATTCCTGGTCTGAGCTTTTTTGTCTTATTCAGCAGGATACGCCTTTTTTTCTCCTTTTTCTCATACACCAGATCTAACCATAACTCCATCACTCAAAATTTGCAGCCGCACCACGCGGGCAAAATGACTGTTTGGGTCTCCTAAATTCACCTCCAGCAGCGCACTAGCCAGCGGCGCGAGGGCATCCAGCAGGCAGCGGAGGTGAGGAGTACTGGCCCCACTGTCAACATAGACCCGCTCACTCAACCGATTGAGACGGCTCCAGGCCGTATAGAGCTTCAGCACAAGCTGCTCGATCTGGGCAGCTTGGTTCACCAAATCTGCTGTAGTGCTCAGACATCCCACCCGCAGCGCTTCCTCCAGGGCTAACTCCAAGTCGAGCACCGGTTGATTCAACGCCTGTACCTGCACCGCAGCCGAGAGATATTTGGCGAGGTAGCGAGCTTCAGCGGTCGCCTGCTTGACCGTCTCCACATCGGGGCTGGCCGCAATACCGTCCTGAATAGCGACCTGATGTACCTCCGGCAATTTTTCCATTTCCCGCACGAGCGGCGTCAGATAGCGCGTTGGAATTATGCTGCTAGCCGCTTTTTCCTTGATTACAACGGGCAGGAGGTCAGATGCCATGGTTGTCCACTCATCCTGGAGTTGGCGCACTTCGCGTCTGGTCACCTGGGGTGCTTCTGGTCCATTCACCAAGTCACAGACCATTTGCTGAACTTCTGGTGCCGCCTGGGCTGTCTCAATGAAAGCCCGTTTGCTGAAGCAATTTACTGCTTCGGGCTGCAACCGCCCTTCCTGGAGCAGCACATCAGCACTGTTAGCTAGCTCAATCAGCGAGTAGGCCTGGGTTTTGCTGATCTCTCGCTCAGTCAACCAGTTGAGGAAGCCGGTACCACGGCCATCTCCGCCGCGCTTTTCGCGATCGCGCACGGTACGCAGAATCCGACCACGCCAAATTTCGGTTTGGAGATCGAACCGGTCACAAATTTCCCAGGCTGTCTCAATCTGCCGCCAAAACTCAGAGTCGTTAAGGTTCTCATCTTCCGAGCTCGGCAAATCGAGGCTGAAGGTCGCAGGGTCGATCTCCTGGCTCCAGTGGGTCGGACGATGAGCCGAAGCACCGACTGGGGAATCGACTAAATGAATCGGTTGGGAAGAGTGAAACGCCTGAACCATTGCAACATGCCACGTAACGGTCGGCCCATTATGACATGCTCTTTACCAAAATAGCTAACTTGATTTCCAGATGTAGCATTAGATGTAGGGGCAAAAGAAGAGAATGCGCTAGAGCTAGCAATGCTCGTCTGCGTTCTAGCCCCTTGCCTGTAGCAGTTGAAAAATCATTTGCAGCAGCCGGAACGAGGCATAGGCACAAAGTGCGAAAACCAGCCCCAGGCCCAAAATCAGCAAAATCGCAAACCAGCGATTGCGGGCTACCGAATGGGGCAGCTCAAAATGCTGTTCTAGCAGCTCCAGGTTGCGTGAGTTAGATTTCCAGGTTGCGTCGAACAGATCCCCTAATCCCGGTACAGTGCCCGCTATAGTTTCCAACAGAATGTTGAAGGCCATGCTGCTGAGCGTTGATTTGGAAGCCCCCATTTGGGCCGCCTCCAACACAATAAAAGCCGATAAAACTAGACCAGCTGTATCTCCACCGCCTGGAATCAAGCCAATGATTGGATCAAGTCCAATCCGAAAGGAGGTGCCCGGAACCCGAATGGCATTGTCCAGGAAAAAGCTGAGTCGCCGAAGCCGATGCATTCGGGCTGCCCTGATCCTCTGGCGGCTGTTTACCTGTCCTAACGATGGCGGGGATGAGTCTGGAGAAGAGTCTGGGGATTTCGCCATAGAGAGTCGTCGCATGAAGCAGAGTGAAGTGCTAAGCTATAGCACGTGATCATTGTCGCCCAATTCAGCCCAGAGTGCCTCTGCCTCCCAGATACTTTTGGTAACCCCATTCGTTTGCTTAGCCAAATTTCCCAGGTCGAAGTCTCAACTGGTGAAATAATTCCTGAGAGCTACCTGATTCTGATCCTGGCTGCCTTGCTTGACTACAGAATCGGCGACCCCTGGAATTGGCTGCATCCTGTGCAGGTAATGGGTGTCTATATTCAACGCTACAGTCGGCTGGCTTTAAAGTTGAGCGCTCCATTGGGGCTGCGCCTAGCTGGCGTTGGCCTCGCAGTCAGCACCATCGGGTTCAGTGGTTTGAGCAGCTGGCTGCTGATCTGGTTAGCCGCCCAGCTCCATCCGTTCGTTGCCAGCTTGATCGAAGTAATTTTGCTGGCAAGCTGTTTCGCCGGACGCAGTTTGAGGACTGCAACCGAGGACGTGCTCGAGCCGTTGTCCCAGGGAGATTTGGTTGCGGCTCGCTCCCGGCTGAGCCGCTATGTTGGCCGAGATACAGAAAACCTCTCCAGTTCAGGAATTCTGAGAGCTGTTCTAGAAACCGCCACCGAAAACGCCACTGATGGGGTGATGGCTCCCCTGTTCTATGGCCTTCTGGGCGTCCTGTGGCCCTGGGGGAGCGCTCCTCTGGCTCTGGCCTACAAAGCTGCCAGCACTCTGGATTCAATGGTGGGCTACCGAGATCCCCCCTATACCGATTTGGGTTGGTTCAGTGCTCGTCTCGAAGACTGCCTCACCTGGTTGCCCTGCCGCTTGCACGTTCTCACCATTAGCATTCTGTCCAGACAACCGCGGCAAGTCTGGCGTCTCTGTCGGCGCGATGCTCCACAAGATCCAAGCCCCAATTCGGGATGGAGTGAATGTGCCTATGCCGCAGCACTGGGAGTCCAGCTTGGCGGTCCCAACCAATACAAGGGGCAGCTCAAACAGAAACCTCTGCTGGGCGAGCCTTTGCGACCTATTACACCGTCCGTGATTCAGCAGGCAACTCGCCTGACCTGCACTTGCTTTCTGATCTGGCTCCTTGGGTTTCTGATTGGATATAGCCTCTTGATTAGTCATTGACTAGTTAAAGAAGCTTTTCCGCTAATTGCACTCATCACCACTGCCGTTTTGCATAGCGCCCAGAATGGTTTTGACAATCACACAACGCTTCGCCCCTGAGCTAGCCGGAGAAGTTACAACTATTTTCATAATGCCTTCCTCCTCTGAAGGAGGCTCGCCATCTGCGATAACTACATTCCCCCGCTCATCAAATACTAGACAGGCCGTTGAGCCTGTTGAGCAACCCGTATTGGCACTGCCCACGACTGCAAGGCCAAACGAGGTACGACCCTGCTGAGCCGAGGGCAATTGAGCTCCCAAGGGTTGTGCTACACCCGCTATGCGCAGCTGAGGCGGGACGGACGTTGTGACAAAATCAACAACCTGAGTCCGTCGGGTCTGTAGCGCTCTTGTCTGTGCCTGCCGAATCACTTGTAGCACTTGATCGCGACCCGCCTCAGCTCGTCGGTTATTGGCAAATGACAGCCAACCCGGAGCTGCAATCAAAGCTAAAATGCCTGCGATCACAACCACGATCAGCATTTCAAAAAGAGTGAAGCCGGCATTTGAATGAGCTGGGGCTGGTTTGCTGATGCGCATTTTGCTCTTGAAGGTAATTAAGTAGTAAACGATGAAATAACAGATCGAACAGACAGGTGACAGAAGCTAATCTATATAGTTATGTAGGCAATTGTATATCTAAAACTCGGAGGTCAACAGAATTTAAGCGGTACATCTGAGAGCAAATTGGCGCGATTTGAGCGTTCGCCCTTGTGTGAGTTTGGGCTAAATGGTCCTATTGGGCGGGTTGCCGACTCAAAACGCTGCGGCTCAAAACCCGAGTTTGCAGCGTCGGCAGCAGCTCCTGGTTGCGATTAGCTAAAGATCGGGTCACACCGGGTCTGCCTGCTGCACTTCCCCGCAGAAAAAGAATTACATCACGATATTGACTAATATCAGCTCGTGTTTGCTGCACCCCATTCTGCGTGACAGTAAT
The DNA here is from genome assembly GCA_046080625.1 of Elainella sp. Classification (GTDB taxonomy): domain Bacteria; phylum Cyanobacteriota; class Cyanobacteriia; order Elainellales; family Elainellaceae; genus Elainella. The sequence continues at coordinate 4,006 of JBJTUI010000058.1, forward strand.
AGTTGGTGCAAATACGCAGGCATAGAAACTGCGATCGGCGAAGGTACCTGTTGCCAAAGCATTGTTGGGAGACAGGCTGTAGCCAGTTGGGCAGGTACCTGCTTGACCAATCTGGGTGGACAAAGCCGGATTGAGACTGACGTAGTCCACCAGAGTATAAGCCTGTCCAGTGGGCGTACCCGTCTGTAGGTTAACGCTGGTTCCCGGCACAATGGGCCAAGTCGCAAAGATACCCCCCTCTCGGCCTGGATCGGCCCAGCCCGGATTGAGCGTTCCCTGCGAGTTGAACTGGCTAAGGACATAGCGCGTAATTCTCGCCTCGCCTCGCCAGGGTGAACCTGCCGTTCTGGGGTTTTGGGTTAACAAATAAACGACTAGGGCATAGGATTGGCCTGCGCTGCAAGTTACACCTGCAACCGGTCCTCGCGCGCAAGCGTTTTTCACGGTCTGTGGAAAAGGTTGATACTTCCAAAAAGCCAGCACCGGAATGCTGTTGCGCCCAACCGAGGCAGGTAGATAGCTGGTAAACGGTCGCCCATTCGCATTCTGGAGGTACTCGCCAGGGTAGGTATAAACTGCCTCGCGCAGCTCTGTAGACATGTAGTCGAGCGCCAGCTGCATTTCGCGCTGGGTTTCAGATCGGGCCGATTCGCGCTGATCGGCAGTCATCATCTGGACCACAATGTAGGTGAGCCCCGAGACAATCCCGCCTGCAATGGCAACCACAACCAAAAGTTCGATCAAGGTAAATCCCCGACCGGACGAACGACGATTGTTCAGGAAGAGGCGTTTTAAGCGAGAGCCAAAAGACGGTTTAGCCATAGAGGATGAAGTCATTGGACCAGTAAGAAGGGCCAGTAAGGTGGGTAGAAGCAAAGTCAGAGTCAAACGCTGGCCGCAGACCAATAGCCGCAAACAATGGTCAGATGCAGCCAGATGATCGGCAGAGTTAGGGCGATGTGCAGGTGCCAATTTGAGCTCTGGTGGCTGCTGACACGGAACTGCACAACACATCCGCCTGTTCACCCCAGGTAACGGGGCGATAGATGACCGCCAGTGGGTTGCTGGCTTGCGTCCCCTGTCCCGAGGTCATTCTAAGGGAAGCAGACTCGGACTTCAGACCAGCACCGAGATTTCTGCGGGCCAAGATCGAATAGACTCGCACCCCCAGATCAAATTGAGCCGGACGACGAGCAGCAGGTGCTCTACCTCCAGATTGCTCCGCTTGGGTGTAGAGACCAGCTGTACGAAACACCTGCATAAAAAAGTCAGGCTCACAATCTCCGTCCACATCAATTTGAACGGCCTGCGTAGCGCTAACAGGAGCTGTAGGCGGTGGAGGCGCACAGGCCTGAGCTCGACTGGTAATCATGGCACTGGCCAAGCTAGTTGGGCCTGCCTGTCCCGACAAACTCCCCACTACAGCTGGCAGCCGGTCGGCCTGGTGGTTGCCCTGTTGCACCAAAGTACTGATCCGATCGACTTCTCCCTGGGCAATCTGCATGGCTTGCTCAGCCCGACGAGTTTGAACCCGACTGGCAGTGGCAATCAGCAACGGTGGTGTCACCATGGCGATGGTTAAACCAATTAGCATGATGGCGACCAGACATTCGATGATGGTTATGCCCTGAGTAGTTGATGGTGAAGCTTGAAGCTGATATCTCGACCGTGATTTGGCTAGCCACCAGAGTAGAGCAGGCAGGGGATGGGATATGGGCGTTGACATAACGCACGTCCTCTCAGAATAAAGAATTATTGCCCCCCGAAGGGGGCAGAAATTGAGCTAGCAACTCAAGACATGATCAGGCTGAGCAAGCACAGGCTAAGAGCAAGCGCTTAGGCAGGACAGGTCGGGGCAGGTCGCCCAGCTGCCGCAGGTACTTGCCGACAAAGATTGCGCATGTAGGGATCGTTGGCGGGGGGTTCGCTGTAGAACTCACTGCGCGTATCTTCTGCAAACTGGAAGCGCTGAGCCACTGGCCCTGCCGGAGCATACTGCAAACCGACATCGTAACCCCAGCGACGATTAGGTGGATTGTAGTATCGAATCCACTCGTTAGTTCCGTCGCCAGGTGTGGGAGCCGGAGCCGTAATCTGCCAGCCCTGCTGGTCAAAGGGAGCCGTAGCATAGGTACTGAAATTGAGCTGGAGAAAAGCGCCGCTAATAAATAGGTTCCGCTCACCCCAGTTTTCGATAAACCGGGGGAAGTTGTGCAATCCTCCATAGGACTGCCCACGGCGTGAGGGTACCAAACCGCTAACCATGATCAGGTTCATCCGAGTGTTGTCGGTGGCTGTTAGCAGAGCTTTACCACCCGTTCCAGGGTTGTCGTTGATGTTGGCATAGTTGCCAGAGTAGTAGGCTGCTGTACCATTGACGTCATTCCACTGGGTGGGGCGACCCCGTCGAGAAATAAAGATCGGTGACTCGCCCTCATCGAAGTTGTGCGCCGCTCCAGAGCCCGTCCGCATTGCGCCCGGCAGACTGTCAATCAGGTTAGTTCTGACCCAGGTGACCCCCCGAGTCGTTGTGGCCTGATTAGTTACCGGATCTCTAGGACGAGTCTGGTTGAGGAAGGAGGTCACCGTCGTCTGACTACAGCCGTAGCGGCCCCGCAGCCAAGTTGCCAGGTTTGCGGCGTTGAGGTTAGACAGACCATCCTCGATGCTGCCGTCGCAGAAGTCTGCCGAGAGCAGCGTTACCGCATCGGCCACCACTTCACTGGGTCGCCACTGGTCGCTGTTGCGATCTGCAAACTGAGAGTCTAGGGTCGTCCGGGTATAGAAGTTGCTATACCGTCCGCCGCCATCGTATTGCAAGGGCTGGGTGAACTCCTCTAGAGGAGTGCCGCCCGAAGTCTGGTGCAGATTGAAGTTGCCCTGGACATAGGCCGGGTTATCGCTGATGAACGACAGACCGCGACCTTCGTCACCATCGCGCCGCAGGTTGGCCCCTTGCAGAAGGCGGAAGCCATAGGGCCGCCTGTCCGGATCGGGATAGTAGTCTACCGGCTTGGATGTGATCGAGTTGTTGCTGTTGACTGGTGGATCAAGCGAGTTGTAGGCATCCGTATCGTGGGTCCACATCGCGCAAGTTGTAGACTGGAGGTTCGCGTCAGTGCGGCAGCCTCCCCAGCCAGCTGTCGCGGGGCGAACAATGTGGGCTTCGGATACGGCATCTTCCCGGTAGGCATAGATGATGCCTCGTTTGGGTAGCCAGAGATCGTTGCCCCCCGGCGAAGTTGAGCGCTTCATCAGATCCAGGTCTAGGTTAAGCGCTCGGACGGGCAGCAATTCGCGGCCACTGTAGAGAGCGCTGTCCTTGAGGGCAACGCGGATCAGGGAGCCTGTTTCAGGTAGCTGAAACGTCGTACTTTCAGCGTTCTGGGGCTCAGAACATTTGCCATCACAGATCTTCACCAGGTTGAAGCTGTTGCTATTCGGCGTTCTGCCCGTGCTGGGCACACCATCAGCCGTAGGCAGCACCCAGTTCGTTCCAGTCTGGCCTCCCAAGCTAACGCCCAACCGAGTCAGGGTGCGGGGACGAAGGGCAACCTGGGCCGGACGAACCACCGTGTAGCTAACCCCGGCGTTCTCTGTGGCAATGTAGCGGGCAATTCTCGGCAGGCTGGTTTCCGGATCGCGCACGATATTGCGCTGGGCTGTATCGGCGATGTCTGGATGGGGTTGGAAGCCAGTGGCGTAGGCCGCATCCACATCTGTTGCCGCTGTCCCTCTGGGGAGCAGGGCAAAGTCAGAGGTGTAGGCAGGGAACAGCGAGTAGAGAATTGGGTAGCGCGGGCGGGCCGAGCAGAAGCGACGCAGGGGGTCAGGGGGCAGATTGCTTGCTACCGGGGTGCCATCAGCCCGACTCAGACTTACGCGTGTAGCAAGATCTGGATTGTTCCAGCCAGGAATATTTGGAGCAGGCGCAGTGCCAGGATAGCCACAGTTACCCAGGGGCGCGAAGCTAAAGGCATTTTCGAAGCCGAGAGGGCTTGGGAGCGCGCCATATTGCCCCGCAAACCCCCAGGTGCGGTCGCGAGCTACCTGCTCTTTAGTAATCAACAGCTGGGCCAGAGAGATGCTCGTATTCAAGCGATCCTTTTGGGAGGCTGGTGTCGTCGCGTCGTCGCGCCAGCGCTCTAACAGCCGTACATAGGTTTCAGGATTGTTGGATAAGGTTGGAGTCCAAGCCATCAAATCCATCTGACCAGCGAGTCCCAGTTCACGAGTGCGGGTGACAAAGGTTGCGGGTGGCCGCCAGTCTGCCGGAATTTGGTTGACGTTTGCAGTCGTAATCAGACCCTGGATAATGTGGTCGATCACCCGAATGTTGCCTCTGAGGCCAGCGCTATAGGCTGGATTAGCCAGAGTGGCGTTGTTAACTGTCAAAACATTGCCTGCGGCCACGGCGCTGTCTGGCACCCCGAGGAGAGGCTGCAAGCTGGGCGCGCTGACGTTGAATTTCTCCAGGTAATCCAGGTTGTAGGCCAGCATGCCTAGGGTACAAGCCGCCGTGTGCAGGGTCGTTTTGTCGGCAGGGCTGAGGTTGTCGTAGCTGGTGCCACCATCTAACAAACGGAAGACCTGCCGCAGCATTGAGAAGTCGCCCCACATAGACATAGCCGGGTAGGGGTGAACCGTAGTGCCGCTCTGGCGAGGCGTAAAGGAAGGCGCGCCACCGTTGGGATCGCCTGCATAGTTGGCCAGGTTGCGCAGGGCTTGCATCAGCGGGCTGCTGGGATTGCTGAAATCGGCAGCGGTGGGTGTACTGAATTCCCAGCCGTTGGTGCCGCGACCCCGGAAAAAATCGCTGATGATTGAAGAGCTGGGCGTACCCGTATAACCCGGAATCACGTCCGGCT
>JBJTUI010000059.1:0-6426 GCA_046080625.1 Elainella sp.
CGACTGGCCCAGCTGCTTCAGCGTCAGACCAATCACCAGACGAGCGCTGTCGGGCAGGGAGAGGTGGCCCTGGAGTTCGGGCCGCCACAAATCCGACCAGTCCTGGGGTTGCCAGCCCAGCCGTTCGAATTGCTCGACGTTATAGGCAATCACCAAATTGCTCCAGCGGTAGGGCGCGCCCCAAAGCTCGCCTGCCGGACTGGGCTGGCCCTGCCGATCCCGCTGCACTAACTGCTGCCAGGGAGTGGTCATTGACTGCCAGCCCGCCAGAGCTGCCACGGGCAGGGGCTGGATCAAGCCCTGCTGGATAGCCGCACTCAGCCAGAAATCACCCAACAGCACCAGTTCGTCAACCGGGGTAGGGCGGGCGGACGGCAGCCCCAATCGCGCTGGGGCGGGGGTCGGATTTTTCCAGGTTTGCAGCAACTTGAAGCTGTCGGCCAACTGCTCGCTAACTGCAAACGCTAGCCCCCGCTGGCCCTTGCTCTGGCTGTAGCGCTGAAAGGCTTGCAGGATCTGGATGGGCACTGCCCCAGCCAATAGGCGGACTCGGGGTAGATCGGAGGTGTCGGCACGGCAGCCCGCCAGCAGTTGATTCAGGCCCATTACCCCCAGGCCTAGCAGCAGCGAGCGTCGGTTTAACATAAGCACAGCGTCAGCAAAATCTTGAAGATCGAAATAGAGAGTTCGGCGATCAGGCGGTTGGCATCGCACCCATTCAGCCAGTTTACCAAGGGTTTGCTTCTGGCATTATGGCATTCGCCGATGGGCTTTGAGCGATGGCACAAAACTTGCTGCCTGTTCAATCGAATCTCCCTACAATATTTCTCAATATTCCGGCACAACACAATACCCTGAAACAAATCCGCGTTTGGACATCTTGAGCCAATTCAAACTGCACAATAACAGGCGCTCTAACAGGCGCGATAATAGGCGCAATGAGTAAAAATACTAATTCAGGTTGCGGCGCTTCCACTGGAGTTGGGCGCGGCAGATCTGGGGGCAAAACCCTGGGGCAGGATCAGCTTGCGTATCTGATTTTGGGGATTTCATCTGTTTGAAAAAGGCTGTGGATTCAGCAAACTTTTGCCCGCTGAAATCAAGCCAGAAATTCTGAGCAGAAAAGGCTTAAGACAGAATTGAACTGACTGAGAGTACTGGCTTAGAGTTGGGCCTAAACCAGACCCAAACTGGATTTGGCAAAGTATCACCAGACCCAGGACGGACTAAACGTTAAATGATTCAGGAATATCGGCTAGCGATGACTATTTCTTCTCTAAGATATGGGGAATACTGATTCAAAAGTAGAGCGTCAAATGGATTTACTCCAAGGCCAGGTTTCAGCACTGAATACGAAGGTTGACGCGCTGCATGAGATGCTTGAGCAGGTAGAGCGTCAAGTGGCTGAAATGGTGTCGGTGATCAAACGCTCAGAACCAGGCAATCCGTTCGCCTCCAAACCAGACCTCCAGGTTAGGCCAACTTATCATGCCTACCACAGCCAGCAGCTTCTAGAAGGCGAACTCGATCATAAGGATATTTTGTCCGACGTAGCCTATTCTGAATCTGACTCCCACGGTGGCGATCGAGGTATCACACCAGAGATCCAGATCCAGCGTCTCACGGCCCAGCTTACCGCCGCATACAACCGCATTGCCGCCCTCGAAGAGCAGCTGATCGCTAAGCGCTTCGCCTAGACTGCAGCAGCAGGGGAATGAAATCGCAATCTGGGGAGCTGTTCCGGCAGATAGTTTGGTCTGCTGGTTTGACCTGTTGTTCTCGTCGTCCAAACGGCACCAGGACAAAAATCAGAGAAAATAGGTGAAGCCTGCCCATTAGCTCCAGTCGTAGCTCCAGTCGCGCCAGATCGGATTTGCGAGGTTGAGCTGGGCTAGGGACGTGATCTGCCGACGCGATGCAAGTAGCCTTTCTATGAACGTTCGCCAGTTTCGCCAGCTCCACCAGACCGTTGCCCCGTTCGTTATCTTGCCTCTATCTATTACTATCCTCACTGGTGTCACCTATCGCCTTGCTAAAAGCTGGTTTGGTTTGTCGCGCGATCAGGTCCACTGGCTGATGGTCCTGCATGAAGGGGAATACCTGGGCCAGTTTTGGGAGCCCGTTTACGTCCTGCTGAACGGGATGGGAGCCCTCTGGATGCTGGTGACTGGCAGCGTCATGGTCTGGCAAAACTTCAGCCGCTGGCGGCGGCAGCTAGGCAGTCAGGTCAATCATCAGGCCAATCAGCAGGCTAATCACCAGACCGGCAAATTGCAGGCCAATTCACCCGAAGAAGACCTGTAGGGACAAGAGTCGCCATTCCTTCCTGCCCTGCTCCCACTCGGGATATGCTGATAGGAGTCCAGTCAACTAGAGGTCAACCCAACCATGCGCTGGCGACGGTTTTTCCTGCTCCTGACAGTAGCCTGGGTGCTGACGATTTGTTTGGCCTGCGACCAGATCAGCTCTTCCCGACTCGACTCTCCTATCAGCTCTGGGATTGCTGAAGCTCAACCTTCAGTCGTTAGCCCAGCTTCATCCCCCCTGCCTGCCGCAACCCAGGCTGTTCTGGCGGGCCGCAGCCTCTACAATCCGCCCCGAGGCAACGTGCGGCTCGCGGTCATCAGTGACCTCAACAGCGCCTATGGCTCTACCGACTACGAGCCAGAAGTAGATTCGGGGATCAACCTCCTGCCCTTCTGGCAGCCCGATCTGGTGCTTTGCAGCGGCGACATGGTGGCAGGTCAAAAGCCCAGTCTGACGCCCGCCCAGATTCAGGCGATGTGGGCCGGATTTGATCAACATGTGGCGGCTCCGCTGCGCCAGTATGGCCTGCCGTTTGGGTTCACGGTTGGCAACCACGACGCTTCTTCAGCCCAAGCGATCAACGGTGGTTTTTTGTTCCAGCAGGAGCGCGATCTGGCCAGTCAATATTGGAATCGCCCGGAGCATAACCCCGGCGTTCAATTTGTTGATCGCTATCAGTTCCCGTTCTATTACAGCTTCGCGGCCCAGGATATCTTTTTTCTAGTCTGGGACGGTTCCTCCAGTCGGATTCCAGCAGATCAGCTAGCCTGGGTCGAACAGGCGCTGTCCAGTCCGGCGGCTCGACAAGCCAAGCTGCGAATTCTGATCGGTCATTTGCCGCTCTATGGGGTTGCTGTGGGGCGGGATGAGCCGGGTGAAGTGATGGACAACGCCGATAGCCTGCGGGCTCTGCTGGAGAAATACAGCGTACATACCTACATCAGCGGCCACCACCACGCCTACTATCCGGCCCACAAAGGCCGAATCCAGTTTTTGCACACAGGAATTTTGGGCTCGGGACCACGTCCGCTGATCGCCGGAACCGCCGCTCCCCGCAAAACCCTGACCATTATTGATGTGCAGTTCGACAGCCCTGACCTGACCACCTACACTACCTACGACATGCAGACCTTGCAGCCCATCCAATTCGACGAGTTGCCCCGCTCGCTCACGGCCCACAACGGCCTGCTGCTGCGGCGCGATGTCTCGGACCTCAAGGCCAGCGAGCGCCGCCTCTGCGAACAGAAACTTTCTACAGATCTCTGTCGGGCCTAGGGCGGATACGGTCTAGATCCGAGCAATTGACCTGATCCGATCAGTTCATCTGCCCAATCGGCATCGTGGTAATCAGCGGGTCGGGCACCGGGAACGAGCGCTGTTCCAGTGGAATAAACCGACGACGGGCGGCATGGTAGGCGAACACCGTGCCCGCTTCGATCTCATACATCCAGGCGTGCAGGTTGAGTTTGCCGCTGTGAATTTTGGAGCGAATTGCCGGGTAGGTTTCCAGGTTTTCGATCTGGGTCAAGACGTTTTGCTCGATTGCGATCTTCAACAGTTCGTCGCCTTCCAGATTGGCATAGTTATCCAGCACTAGGCGGCGGGTGGCCTCCCCGTGGCGCTTCAGCCAGTCGTAGACCAGCGGCATCTGCTCGGCCAAACTGCCGATTTGCAGCAGTCCCCGCATCGCGCCGCAGTGGGAATGGCCGCAGATAATGATGTCCTTGATGCCCAGAGCCTGCACCGCATACTCAATTCCGGCTCCCTCAGCGCTGTCCGCAGCTCCGTGGGCTGGAATAATGTTGCCAACATTGCGCATTACAAACAGTTCACCGGGCTGGGCCTGGGTGATTAGGCAGGGATCAATCCGCGAGTCAGAGCAGGTGATAAACAAAACTTCCGGGGATTGACCCGCCGACAGCCGCTCAAACAGCTCCTGGTGTTCATTGAAATAGGTGTTGTGAAACGAATTTAGCCCTTGAATCAACCCGGTGAGTGGCATTGTTTTCCTCCTCGCCGAGGCGAGATAGTAAGTCGGTGCGGTCAACTATAGGCTGCTGGCTATAGATCAAAACCTATAGGAACCACTATTCCCTTTCTACAGCAGCAGTGTAACATTTTCCGTAAAATTGTTAAGAAAAATAAAGCAAGCGGTTGTTTTAATAAGCGAAACGGTTGCACTGAGCGCGTTTGAGTCGGACTACGCTATTCTGATGGAGTGCTTTAGAGCCTGCCATGAATCAGCCCATTTGCGCCATTGTTGGATTTGGTCCCGGCGTCAGTTTAGGAGTTGCCAAAGCCTTTGGCCAGGAAGGCTACCGGCTAGCCGCAGTGGCCCGCAGCCTGGACAAGCTGAATGCCAATCTGGAGCCGCTGCGGCAGGCGGGCTGCGACGTTTCCCCGTTTGGGGCCGATGCGGGTGATGCTGCTGCGCTAACCGAAGCGTTTAGCCAGATTCGCGGCCAGCTCGGCGACCCGCAGGTTTTGGTCTACAATGCGGTGACTTTCCATCCGGGGCGACCCAGTTCCCTGACAGCAGAACAGCTCACTGCCGACTTCCAGGTGAATGTGGCCGGAGCCCTAGTGGCTGTGCAGCAGGTGCTTCCCGCCATGCAGGCCCAGTCCAAAGGCACGATTTTGTTGACCGGGGGCGGGCTGGCCCTCAACCCCTGGGCTGATGTGGCCTCCCTGGCTATCGGTAAGGCTGGCATCCGCAGTCTGGCCTTCAGTCTGGCCCAGGAGCTAACCCCTGCTGGCATCCACGTCGGCACGGTGACGATCTGCGGCACGGTGGAACCCGGCACCCACTTCGACCCAGACAAAATTGCCCAGGCTTACCTAACGCTACACAGGCAGCCGCCCGACGCCTTCGAAACCGAAATTATCTATCGCTGAGCCGTTCTGCGGGTTGAAGCCAAACGCCATACCGCTGCTGAATCGCTACTGAATCGGCGTAAACCCGAGGCGCTGCACGATCTGCTGACCCACAGGCGACAGGGTCAGGTCGATGAATTGCTTCACCGCCAGGCTCGTCTGTTGGGGCACCACCAGGTAGGTGACGCGGCTGATTGGATAGGTGCCGGTCTTGACGGCGGTTTGGTCTGTCGGGGCGAGGCCGTCAATCAGCAGGGTGCGCACGGTCTGCTGGTTCTCGGTTTGGGTGACGCTACTGTAGGTGATACTATCCCGGCCCAGGGCTCGCAGCAGCGGCGTGGTTTCATCCCGCTCGGCGGTGGTGATGTTGCCGCCATCGGGGGCAAAGGCTTCGCCCAGCAGCACCACATCCTGGAAAAAGGTGCGAGTGCCGCTATCGGCGGCCCGGTTAATCACTCGAATCGGCAGGTCTGGCCCGCCCACCTGGGACCAGTTAGTGATCTTGCCCTGGAAAATCTGCTTCAGCTGGTCCAGCGTCAAACCGCCCTGGTAGGGATTCTCGACCCCAACCGCCACGGCCAGCGCGTCTCGGGCAATCGGCACGGCCTGCAATCCGGCCTGGAGTTCCTCAGGCTTCAGCGGTCGCGAACTCACGGCCAGCGCCACTTGCCCATTGAGCAGGTTTTGGATGCCACTGTTGGTGCCGTTCGGTTTGCCATCTGGTACACCATAGGTGGTGGGCAGACTGGGGTTGATTTGCAGATAGGCCGTTTGCAACTGTTTCACCAGCGCCACCAGCGTCACGCTGCCGTCGATTCCCAGAACGCTGGGATTGGGCAGCGAGGTATTGAGGTTAGCGGCAGGATTGCCAGCGGCGGGACTGATGGCTGTCGGGCTGGCCGTAATGGGAGCCGTTGGGCTAGCTGCCGGATTGGCGGGCGAAGCCTGATCCGACGTTTGGGCGACGGGGGGTTGACCGGTCGGCCTGCCAAACAGTCGGCTGCCGATATACCAGAGGCCGCCGCACAGCAGTCCCAGCGTGATCAGGAGCGTCAGCAGCAGGGCGGGGAGGTCGTTTTTTCCGCTTGTCATAAGGGGTTACCAAAATAACTTGTCAGTAGCTCAGAAGGTAAGCCACTGGTTCTACCAGTGCGACTTGACCAGCTTTGAGCGTTCCCGGAGTTCCGGAGCGCAGGTAAAGTAACTCCCACGGTGGCTTGAACCAAACCGTAGGAGATAAACACA
>JBJTUI010000060.1:0-4741 GCA_046080625.1 Elainella sp.
GCGGCTGGTGGTGCTGGAAGAAATTCGCCGCTCGGAGGACAACGCCCGTCGCCGCACCTACTATCGCTCCATGGAGGCCGGGTTTGAGCGCCTGCCCTACCGGCGGCCCGTTTTGGGACCAGCCAGCGTGATTGAGCAATTGCGGCCCCAGCAAATGCGCGATTTCCACGGCACCTGGTACCAGCCCCAGTCGATCACGGCCTCGGTGGTGGGCAACCTGCCGGTCGAGCAGCTGATTGAGACGGTGGCCCAAAGCTTTGAGCAGGCCGAAGCTCGCTCGCTGAAAACCACCGTACCGAAGCCAGAACTGCCCGCCCTGCTGCCGGAAGCCGCCTTTACCAGCGTTGGACGACAGGTGCATCTGGACGATAGCCTCCAGCAGGCGCGGCTGGTGCTGATGTGGCGCGTGCCCGGCATGGTCGATCTAGCCCAGACCTACGCCCTGGATGCCTTGGCGGCAGTGTTGTCCCAGGGCCGCACCTCCCGGATGATTCGCGACCTGCGGGAAGAGCGCGGGCTGGTGTCTAGCATTTCGGTCAGCAACATGACCTACGTGCAGCAGGGTCTGTTCTACATTGCGGCCCAGCTGCCGACCGAAAATCTGGAGGCGGTGGAGGCGGCGATTCTGGAGCATATTCGCCAGCTGCACCAGGAGCTGATCAGCGAGGCCGAGATCCAGCGGGTTCGCACCTTGGTGGCCAACCGCTATGTGTTTGGCAACGAAACCCCCAGCGACCGGGCCAGCCTCTATGGCTACTACCAGGCGATTTTGGGCGATATCGTCCCGGCCCTCACCTATCCTGAGCAGGTGCAGGCGCTGACGGCCCAGAGCTTGCGGGCGGCGGTGCAGCAGTTCCTTAACCCCGATGCCTACCAGGCTGTGATTCTAAAACCCAACAGCTAGACCCAGCTAGACCTAACTGATAGACCCAACTGCCAGACCCTGCCCATGTGGGATGAGATCGCCGCCCAAATTAGCCGCGCTACCCAGCAGCCGTTCCAAATTAGCCATCGGCGCTCGGTGGGCGGCGGCAGCGTCAACCAAGCCTATGCCGTTTCGGGAGTGGTGGCTGGCTTGGGAGAACGGGCCTATTTCGTCAAACTGAACCAGGCCGACCGTCTCTCCATGTTTGAGGCCGAGGCTCTGAGCCTCCAGCAGATTGCCGCGAGCCAAACCGTTCGGGTGCCCCAGCCGATTTGCTGGGGTCTGGCGGGCGAGGGCAGGCCCCAATCCTATCTCGTGCTGGAGTGGCTCGAGCTGGGCTATGGCGATGATGCGGCCTGGTCAAAGCTGGGCCAAAATCTGGCCGCCATGCATCGCGTCACGGCACCGGCCTTTGGCTGGCAGCAGGACAACACGATTGGCTTCATTCCCCAGCGCAACCGCTGGACCGCCGACTGGAGCGAGTTTTTCTTGACCCAGCGCCTAGGCTATCAGTTTGAGCTGGCCCAACAGCGGGGCGGTCATTTTCCCCATCGGGCCAAGCTGCTGGAAGCCGTGCCGCAGATTCTGGCCGATCACCAGCCGCTGCCTTCGCTCGTGCATGGCGATCTGTGGACGGGGAATGCGGCGATTACACAGCAGGGCGAGCCGGTGATTTTCGACCCGGCCCTCTATTTTGGGGATCGGGAGGTCGATCTGGCCATGAGCCAGCTGTTTGGCAGTTTTCCGACCAGCTTCTATCAAGCCTATCAGGCAGCTTTTCCCCTATCATCAGGATATGAACAGCGGCAAATTTTCTATAACCTGTACCATATTCTGAATCATTTCAATCAGTTTGGCGGTAGCTACGAAGCCCAGGCGAATCGGATGATCGCCGCCCTCATCTAAGTTTCTGCTTTCTAGTAAGACATTGATTGAAGTTTGCTGTTAGAAGAGTTTCATCGCCACTGCCTTGCTCACCAAATTTGCACGATGTCATACCTAGAATAGGAGCCATTTGTTGAGCAGTTTGTAAATGACAGGATTGACGAATGGGTTGTGAAGAAAAGGGGCTGGCCCCGCGCCAGGTTTCTATGCCTGCATCCCGTTCAAAGTCCGCAAAGCTTCCTGTATTGCTCCGTTTGGCCCTGTTGATCTGTCTGATGGACCCCAGTGATGCGAATGACTATGGTGAACAATTCCTTGCAACCGAGCTTGGCAAAGGCTAAGACCAACGCTGGGAATATTTTGATTGTGGACGACACCCCCAATAACCTGCGGTTTCTGTCGGATCTGCTGACCAAGGCGGACTACGCGGTGCGGAAAGTGATCAACGGCGAACTGGGGCTGGAAGCAGCTCGGCTAGAGCCTCCCGACTTAATTTTGTTGGATATCCGCATGCCGGGGCTGGATGGCTATAAAGTCTGTGCACAGCTAAAAGCCGATCCACGGACCAGCGAGATTCCGGTGATTTTCCTCAGCGCCATGGATGAGGAACTGGACAAAGTCATGGCCTTTGAGGCAGGCGGAGTAGACTACATCACCAAGCCCTTCCAGGTGGTCGAGGTGCTGGCCCGGATCGAAACCCACCTCCAGATTAGCTACCTTCGCAAAGCCCTGACCCAGCAGAACCTGAAGCTCCAACAGGAAATGGCTCGCCGCACGTCAGCCGAAACAGCCCTGGATACCCTGAACCAGACTTCAGAGATACAGAGTCCGCTAAGCGGTGATTTGCAGGTGGAATTACAGCAGCGCTTCAACCAGATGCAGCAGCGCTACGATCTCCAGGCCCAAACCCTGCGCTCTTTGATCGAGCAGTTCACCCAGGGACTGGGCACCATCGAGGGGGCGCTAGACCAGCTCATCTCGCATCCTGCTCAGAATCATCGGAATTCTGAGCAGGCCAGCCCACCAGTTCGCTCCCAGCAGATCATTGCTGCCACCGTACAAGCCATGCGCGCAGCTCTGCAAACCACCGCTCCGACCCCTGTTTTCTGGCCCCGGTTCGTTGATTTGCTGCACCTGTGCAAAACCTTCCGCGATGAGTGGGCTTTGCCAGATGTGCCCAGCTACCAGCTTGTGGTTCTGAGCCAGGGAACGCCTTTGCCGCTATCGCTCGATGCCGCCCTGCTGAAACAGGCGCTGACTCAGCTGCTCAACAACGCCATCCGCTATTCGCCGCTGGGAGGAGCCCTGACGATACGGGTGGTTTACCAGCCAGCCCAGGTGTTGCTTCAGGTCTGCGATGAAGGGATTGGGATTCCAGCCCAGCAGCTGGCGGAGATCAACAGGGCGCTGGCTGCCGGAGTTTCTGGGGGCAGTCAGTCGATGCGCTCCCAGTCCTCACCGCTGGGTCTGGGGCTGACGGTCGCCAAACGGATTGTGCAGCAGCATGACGGCAGCATTAGGCTCAGCAGCGAACAGGGCCAAGGCACTACTGTTACCCTGACCCTGCCGATTAGTGGGGTGCCGATTAGTGAGTTGATGCCAGCTGGCTAGTCATACAGGCGACTCCAAAATCACCCGACTGAACCACTGGCCTAGAGCCGAGCGATCGAGAGCTGGACCTCGCCCTCGTTGTCGTCGATGTAGGTGTCGAAGAAAAAGGCGCAGAGGGTAGCGGGCTCCAGCACTTCCAGGGTGAGCACGTCATCGTAGCCGTTCAGCGAAGACCAGGTGGCGTTGACCGGAACGCCTGTTTTTCTGTTGATCACTTTGCCGCCGTAGATCCAGAGCATCACCAGGGGTTCACCGGCCTCACCGTCGTCGGTGCGATAGCTGAAGCTGCCGCTGCTGATCTGGATCAGGTTGGTTCCCGGCTCTAGCTTCACCGAAACCGCCACCTCGTTCTGGAGGTAGTTCATGGTCGATTCGCCCAGGGCGTAGCAGTTGTAGCGGTTATGCACCTTCAGTTCGGTCACGGTTGTCATATCAGCCTCACTTTTAGGGTTTAAGTGGATTGGGGGGATGGCTGCATCTAATCTCCCTGGAGACAAGGGAGGGACAGCAGCCTGCATTGAGCAGTCGCGGAGGGAGCTTGCGGCCAGCCCCGGACTTGCGAGCGCAATTGGCCTCAGCTCGTTAACTTTTTTGCTTGAGTATACTCCACAGCAGAACTGTGGGCTGGAGCAATCGCCCAAACGGTTTGACAGTAGGACCGGACGGCCCGATCCGACGAAAACTTGCCCAGGCGAGCTGTACTCAAAATCGACCGGCGCGTCCAGACTTCGGTATCGCGGTAGAGTTGGCCCACCGCCTCCTGACAAGCCAGATAGGCCGCGTAGTCGGCCAACAGCATGTATTGGTCGTAGTACAGCAGCAAGTTTACCAGAGGTCTAAACAGTTCGGGGTCACCCTGGGAGAAAATCCCCGACGTGAGCAGATCCAGCGCCGCCTTCAGTTCCGGGTTGGCCTGGTAGACCGCCATCGGACTGTAGCCCTGGGCTCGCTGCCGGTTCACCTCCTGCACGGTCAGGCCAAACTGGAAGAAGTTGTCTGGCCCAATCGCGTCCCGGATTTCCAGGTTGGTGCCGTCGGGAGTGCCGATGATCAGGGCTCCGTTCAGGGCGAAAATCATGTTGCCCGTGTCGGCGGCCTCGGTGCCAGCCACGGAGATATGCTCGGCCAGATCGGCTGCCGGGTAGATCGGCTGGGCCGACTTGATATTGAAGTCCTTCAAAAACACGACCTTCAGCCGTCCCCGCACGTCTGGGTCAGCGTTGACG
The DNA here is from genome assembly GCA_046080625.1 of Elainella sp. Lineage (GTDB taxonomy): Bacteria > Cyanobacteriota > Cyanobacteriia > Elainellales > Elainellaceae > Elainella. The sequence goes on from JBJTUI010000060.1 coordinate 4,648, forward strand.
ACTTCGGCCACGGCATGAATCAGCTTGATCATCAGCTTGGCCGTGAAATAGTCGGGAGCCGCCTTGCCCGCAAAAATCACCGTGCGGGGCACCA
>JBJTUI010000061.1:0-3593 GCA_046080625.1 Elainella sp.
TTGGCCCGGTGGTCGAGCGGCGTCTGGTGCTGCTTGAACGGATTGTCGGAAGCCCAGACGGCAACCTGGTCGAATCGGTCGGCCAGCCAGACGAGGATGGCCTGGTGTCCGGCGGTGGGTGGGTCGGCGCTGGTGCCGAAGAGGGCGATGGGCATGGGAGATGGGGAGGTGGGGGGGTGAGGGGATGGGGAGGTGGGGGAGTGGGGTTAGGAGGGGGAGCGGCGGGTTTGGGTGGTGAGGGTTTGGAGGGCGGGGGAGATTTGGGGCTGGGTGGAAGGGGGGGAGGTGATTTGGCGGATGGGTGGGGGGAGGGAGGTGATTTGGGCGCGGGTGCGGGCGGCGATGGTGCTGAGGCTGTCGTCGGGGTGGAGTCGTTCGCCCTGTTTGACGACGAGCTGGAGCAGGGGCTGTTCGTTGGGGGCGGGGGGTTCGTTGATCAGGCCCAGCCGGTCGGCTTCAAACTGGCCTTGGCTATAGCGGCGGAACACCTGCTTGCGGCCTGGATAGGTGACTTTCTGGCTGGCTTCTTTCATGACGGGAATCTGGTCGATTTCAACTAGCTTATAGACGCCGTTCACTGGGGCTCCTGTCACCAGTTTGGTGCCCAGGCCGTAGGCGTCGATGGTTGCGCCCTCGGCTTGCAGGCGGGCAATTTCGAACTCGTCCAGATCGCCGCTGGCCACAATCGCGACCTCGGGCAAGAGCTGGCGGATTTGCTGGGACTGGCTGACCAGATCGCCCGAATCCAGCCGCACGGCCTTCAGGGTGGTGGTTCCAGCCTTGACCTGCTCGGCCAGTCGGGCGGCGGCGGCCAGTGAATCGTAGGTGTCGATCAGCAGGGTGGCTCCAGGGAAATAGCGGTGAAACGCTCGAAACGCCTGGTCCTCGTCGCTGCCGTCAGCATGACCAGAGCCTTCTAGGGCGGCCAAAGCCATCACCAGGGCATGGGCCATCGTGCCGCTTGGTTTCTGCCCCAGCTTCAGGGCGGCCAGCACGTTGGAGGTGGCGTTGAAGCCAGCGGCCATTGCGGCTCGGGCGGCCCAGACGGCCCCTTGAGGGCTGAAGGCGCGGCGGCTGCCAAACTCCAGCAGGGTAGCTCCATCTCCGGCCAGATCGCGGATTCGGGCGGCTTTGGTGGCAATCAGGGTCTGGTAGTTGAGCGTGTTCAGCAGGAAGGTTTCGACCAGCTGGGCCTGCCAGAGCGGTGCTTCAATTCGCAGCATTGGCTCGTTGGCGAAAATCACCGTGCCTTCCGGAACGGCCCAGACATCGCCGCTGAACCGGGTCGAGGCCAGCAGCTCCCAGAACCGCTCGGGTGCCCCGGCAAACAGGCCGGTAGCCCGGAGGGCGGCGATTTGCTCCGGGCTGAACCGCAGATTTTCCAAATAGTCCAGCGCCTGGGCCAGGCCCATCGCCACCAGGTAGCCGCAGTGTTCGGGCAAACGCCGGGTAAACAGCTCGAAGCTGGCTCGCCGCTGATCCACGCCTTCACCTACATAGCAGGCGGTCATGGTCAGCTGGTACAGGTCGGTCAGCAGGCTGGTGTCTGGCCCCGAGAGGCCGAGGAGAGAGTCGTTGATCATAGGGCAGGCGGCGTCATTGCGAAATAAACTGCGCGAAATAAACTGCTGCTCGACTGATCTAGATTATAGTAAGAATAACCAAAATTGCCTAGATGGTCTGACCTGTTTTTGAGAGAAATTGTTCAACCTATCGGACTGGGCTGTACAGGCCTGCCAGTGGCTCAGCTATCAGTTCCGCAATCGGCAGCGCCCCCTCGATCTCACTGAGTCTAAACAACTCTGAGCAGAAGCAGACGGATCTGACAGGACCGCTCTCGATAAAAACCCCAGCCAAATTATGATGAAATTAACTAAAAGCTATTTCTAGACAGCAGCCCTGATCGTCTGCACCAGCTGGTCAATTCGCGCCTCGGTGGTGGCCCAGGAACACATCAACCGGACGCAGTCGCTGCCGATGAAGGTATAGAACAGCCAGTCCTCGGCTCTCAGGGCGGCAATTGCAGCTTCGGGCAGCTGCACAAAAACGCCGTTGGCCTCGCGAGGAAACAGAATTTCGACGCTGGGAATCGCCCGCAGCTGCTGTTCCAGATAGGCGGCACAGCGGTTGGCGTGCTGGGCATTGCGCAACCAGGCTCCAGTTTCTAGCAGCCCCAGCCAGGGCGCGGAGATGAACCGCATTTTGGAGGCGAGCTGTCCGGCCTGCTTGCAGCGGTAGGCGAAATCGGTGGCCAGCGCTTTGTTGAAGAATAGGATCGCCTCACCGATCGCCATGCCGTTTTTGGTGCCGCAGAAGCAGAGCACGTCTACCCCGGCTTTCCAGGTGAGTTCGGCAGGGGCCAGACCCAGGGCGGCGACGGCGTTGGCAAACCGGGCTCCGTCCATGTGGATGCGCAAATCGTGGCGAGCGGCGACCTCTCGGATCGCCTGAAGTTCTTCTACCCGGTAGAGGGTGCCCAGCTCGGTGGCCTGGGTGAGGCTGATTACCTTGGGTTTGGGGTAATGGATGTCGCTGCGCTTCTCGACAATCGGCTGAATCGCGTCGGGCGTCAGCTTACCGTTGGCCCCCTTGCCCAGCAGCAGCTTTGAACCATTGGAGGCAAATTCGGGCGCGCCGCATTCGTCGGTTTCGATATGGGCCGTCTCGTGGCAGATCACACTGTGGTAAGACTGGCAGAGCGAGGCCAGGGCGAGGGAGTTGGCCGCCGTGCCGTTGAATACAAAGAATACGTCACAGTCGGTTTCAAACAGCTCGCGGAAGGCGTCGCTGGCCCGCTGGGTCCATTCGTCGTCGCCGTAGGCCGGAGCGCTGCCCAGATTGGCCTTGAGGGTGTAGTCCAGCGCTTCGGGGCAGATGCTGGAGTAGTTGTCGCTGGCGAATTGTTCGGGCAGGTTTTGGGGGAGGTGGGGGGATGGGGAGATGGGGAGGTGGGGGGATGGGGAGATGGGGAGGTGGGGGGATGGGGAGGTGGAGAGCGTCATGGGAAAGAGGCTGGCGTAGATTTGGGCGTCTCTGTGATTTTAGCGGTTGAAACAGCGACCGCGAAAGCCTGAGATAATTGGACTGGTCTGGTTTTGTCAACCTTCTGTCGATCTTTCTGAATCAACGTGTATTGTTTAATTAGTTCACAGCCAGTAGACAAATTTATTGCTATCTCCGTACTCGCGCCTAATCTTTATGCCCTAGGCGTTGGCAACAAGATCGCCTGCTGGGCGGAGCCAAAATTCGTGCCGCTGCGGAAATACCAAAAGCTTTACCCGGAATGCCGGTTCTGGATCATGGACAAGTACGAGCTCTCTGATCTCACCCACTGCCGCTTTGCCGAGCAGTAAGTAGCTGGGCTTGATTAAATTGAAGATGGTTTTAGGGGAGTACAGAGGGCTTGCCCTCTGTTGGGGGCTACGCCCCAGCCCTGTCAAGGTGTTAAATCCAATCCAGAGAATAAGCGTGAAACCGCGATTTCTCGTTCCGATTTTTCAACCCCCTGCGAGAAAAAATTAGGTTTTTGAGTTGCGGTTACAAACCAAAACGGTCAAACCTAGCATCCTCGTTTGTCACCTTGACAGGGCTGG
>JBJTUI010000062.1:0-3437 GCA_046080625.1 Elainella sp.
AGGATGAGATGAAAATGGCGCGCTACAGTGATGAATCAGAATATATCCAGTTGGAAACTGACTCTAGCGACCGATAAAAAAGTTGACGATCTAATGGCTTTAATGTACCCGATTCCTCTCTAATCGACATCAAAATCGGGCTGAAAACAGGTCTTAACTCGATAAAAATGCGCCTTTTAACGGATGCGATTCCGAAAGATTGTATCTAAAACGAATTAAATTAGCGGGGGAGTTAGAAAAACTGGCATTTAACGGCGCAGATTCAGCCTCCGAGCAATTCTTTATACTTTTTCTACTGCTTGGTTTCCGAAGCGAAGCCCTAAATTAACTGATGTTCCTGTCTGTATCCCCACTCTGCCAGTCTGGGCAGACGGTTGTTTCAACACCATAGGGATGCATCGCGCAAATCAGTCGCTGGCCGCCGTAGGTTTGGCCGTGGTAATGACAGCAACCCTGGCAGGCCTGGGGTGGTTGTTCAGACTGGCGCTCCTGGTTCATCTGACGTAGAAATTCGAGGTAGGCTTCCGCATCCGCCAACCGACTCTTTTGCTGCTTATTGGCGTCGATGATCAGGGCTGTCACCGTGTAGCCCAACAGCCCCGCTCCAGCCATGGATGCAGCAGCCTGTGCAGTTGGATTAGGCGAACGGGTGGCTATGAGTAGAGCCAGTCCTGCACAGAAACTTCCTAGCGCTGTTTTACCTGTCATATCATCGACGATTGAGGCAGTAATTGAGCCTATCTTTTCTGTGATTCTATCTCCGAAATCCTGTTTGGCTCTCCTACTGAGCGCTTTACGCTACTTTCCTGCCCTAACGAGCCAGGCTATCTCACGAGCTGGGAGCCCTTTCCTCCTTACTAAATTAACCAACTTTCCTCCAAAATGGCCAGATTCAACCCTTAGATTGAGAGCTTACAAATTCAAAGGCTGAAGAGCCAGGGCCAAAGTTTGGGCAAGAGGCTGGGCAAGGGCTGGGCAAAAGTTAGGGCGAGAGAGCGGGGGCAGCCGGTTCAGGGCTGGGCGAGTTCAAAATAGGAGCCAGGCTATTTAAATAAGTCTGCCATGCAGCCAAAGCAGTCGGATCCGACGCAGCTCGCCGCTGGAGCAAGACAACGCCATCGCGAAACCCGATCAGGCCATACTGGCGGTTCAACAGGTCAGAAACTCGCTCTGCCGTGGTTTTTAGGCTCTTGCGATAGTCCACAAAGGCAGGCTGATATTGCTCCAGATACCAGAGGTCGGCAACGGCATAGTCTACCCGAATAATTTTGGCGGCATCATTCCGCAGGCGAGTCATGGGGAACCGCAGAGCTTCGCGGCGGTTGGACAGGTGGGCCACGATGTGATCGGTGGCGGTAATGCTGGCGGTTGGCGGAATTTGAACGAGCAGCGAGCGGATAGCGTCACTGTGTTCGGCCTGCCGCAGGGGCGAAACATAGACCCAAGGCTGAAACGAGTCGGGAATCAGAAACGACAGCACCCGATTGGGGTTAGACGTGACCGTAAAAAACAGCGATAGGCCAATACAAAGCGCCCAGAAGCGCCGGAAGCGCCGCTGTTGGAACAGGGTTGGGTGTTGAGTCCACCAGAGAATTGCCCCATAGAACAACCCCGGCACCAGCGACATGGCATAGCGCAAATGCAGCGACAGGGAAGTAATATCCTCCCGTTGAATCAGCAGCTTCAGGATCGGAAAGCCCGCCACCAACCAGGCACTGGGCGAAATAGCCGTCACAAATGCCAGCGGCAGCCACTGCCCCAACAGATAGCGCAGGGTAGGGCTGAAGGGGGTCAGGATCTCGACCAGCAGCCGCAGCGGATTGCTGAGAATTCCCAGCAGCACTTGCAGGGTTGAGGCTTCTTCGGTGTCAACAAACTGACCAAACTGCTCGATCATGAAGCGCTGGGAAATGTCGGCAGAAAACAGCGGCATCACCAGGTTGGTCAGTAGCAACATATAGCTCAGGCTCAAGACGCAGAGCCCTCCCCCCAGCCAGGGGTGGCGACGGCTCGCCAGGAAATAAAACCCAACCCCAAACAGCACCACGCCGCTGTCTTCCCGCACGGCCAACGTCAAGAGAGCCAGTAGCCCCACCCCGATCCAAGCCCGCTTCTCGATCGTCAGCAGCAGGCCAAAGATATAGAGCGGGATCTGACAGATGTCGTGGAAATTGGCCACCGTGGGGCTGATCACCGCCGTCGCGCCGTAATAGCTGATCGCAATCCAGGCCGAAAGCCGGGGCGGGTGGTAGTGGCGGGCTAGGGCATAGAGGACAAATCCAGCCAGCGTCACCAGCGTGACTTGCAGCACCGACAGCCCTGCCGGAGAGGGAAACAGAGCATAGAAGGGCAACCAGAGCAGCAGGGCCGGAGTAAAATGCTGCCCCAAGCGGCGGTAGTCTACCGTGGGCACTTCGCCCTGCATTACCAGACTCGACTCGGTTGAGGAGAGGGAGCTTTCAAACCAGCGCCCGTGCAGGTTATTCCAGAACACCTGGTTGAAAATGCCCTGATCAAACGAAACGTAGGTCGGGTAGAAGTTGTAGTACCGCTGGAGGGCTAGCCCGACGCAGACCAGCCAAAACAGGGTTGCCGCCAGCAGCACGAGTCGCAGTTCGGGCGACTTGAGTGCCGATTTCACAGGCAGGCGGGGCAGCTTCAACAAAGGCATAAAGTAGCAGCAGTAGAGCCCTGAACCAGGGCCTGAAATGCAGAGAGACGCGACGAATCGCGTCCCCCTCAAGGTCTAAAACAAGGTCCGAAACCTGGGTAGCTGGAGCAACTGATCCAATCAACCGCTGGTCAACGCGACTACAGCCAAAGCCGAAAGAGCAGCGCAGAACTAGGCCAGCTTGCCATAACAGGCTGAGCCCTATTTGAGAATGCCAAAGTAGAAGGCAGCGACCAGGAAGTTGCCAGCCAGCAACACCAGTGCCCAGAAGGCGCGAAATGTGTAGGGGGGTTTCGAAGTTTTAGAAGTCATAGCTTGCTCTCTGGTATTTGGGACTTAATTTGGGACAGTTATTAGCGGGACAGTTTTAGCAGAAGGGGAGCCAGTGTCCTCAGCCAAAGCTCGAATCGAGCCTGACAGAGGATTTAGCACTGAGCAGAGCCAGCAAGATGCCACTCTGCTGACTTAAATTATTTCTTGATTATCAAACAGAGCGTGCACGATTCAACCGACTATCAGAAAAACTTAGGCAGCTTGTACGAATAAGTTGATCACCTGGATCGGTCTACTGGCTTGAACAAGGGGCTTAAGCCCCTTGCCTGCTCAGGTTATTTTTACAAGACTCCTTAGAGCCCAAGATTAGCCATCAGAACCCGGAGGAGTCCGAGCTCCATTGGACAGGCTGCTGGCTGGGCACCAATTAGCCAGCGTCTGGGCAGCATCTGGGCAGCGTCTGGGTTCTGGGCAGCCTAGTTCCTAAGATTCG
>JBJTUI010000063.1:0-8979 GCA_046080625.1 Elainella sp.
GACTTGAATCGGATTGAGAAGTGTTGGGCCTGGTTGAAGAGTCGGATTCGCAAGCGGTTGTCTAGCTCAGCTAGTTTACGAAATGCGATGGAGGCCGTCCTCAAACAAGCAGCGTCCTAACCCAATTGAATATAGCTATAACAGTGTCTCTATAACAGTATCTCTGCCAAGTCCTAAAGCATAAATGCTAAGTTTGGGGCAGGATTTACCCACATCACCTCCCGAGTTCCCCACCCATGCCCCTCCTGCTCAAATTTCTGCTGCCCTGTTTGGGGGTGGCGGCAGCAGTCTATCTGGCAATTTGCGTCCTGCTCTATGCTCAGCAAGCCCGGATGATCTTCTTTCCGGCCCGACAGGTCGAAACCACCCCGGCAGCGTTTGGCACAGACTACGAGGAGGTTTGGATTCCGGTCGGTCAGCAGGGCGAGCGACTGCACGGCTGGTGGATTCCGGCAGCCCAGCCCAACCCAAATCAGCCTGTATTGCTCTACCTGCACGGCAACGCGGTCAACATCGGGGCCAACGCCGAGCACGCCAACCGGTTCCACCGCATCGGCATGACCGTGCTGATCATCGACTATCGCGGCTACGGCCAAAGCGACGGCGGCTTTCCCAACGAGCAGCAGGTCTATGAAGACGCTGAGGCCAGCTGGCGCTACCTGACCCAGACTCGCCAGATTCCGCCCCAGCAGATTTTTATCTACGGCCATTCCCTGGGCGGCGCGATTGGGATTGAGCTGGCCAGTCGCCACCCGGATGCGGCAGGGCTGATTGTCCAGGGTTCTTTTACCTCGATTCGGCAGATGATCGATTACCAGACGCCGCGCAGCATCTTCCCGACCGATTTGATTTTGCACCAGTTCTTCGACTCGATTCGCAAAGTCCCCTACCTGCAACTGCCGCTGCTCTACATCCACGGTCTAGACGACAACAAAGTTCCGGCCCGCATGACTCAGGCCCTCTACGCCGCCTCGCCCGAGCCGAAACAGATCTACCTCGTGCCCGCCGCCGGACACAACGATGTCGCCCAGGTGGCCGGGCCAGAATATCTCCAGGTCGTGCAGCAATTTGTACAGCAGCAAGCGGCCCAGAAGTTGCGATAACCTTCGGGCCGAAACTCTGCCAATCTGGGGCTAAACCGGGGCTCTAGCTGGGGTTGTTCTCTGGGCGCGCCACGCTAATCGACGTGGACAAACTGCTGGACGTTGTGGTTCCTGCGGCTGTCCAGGAGATTTGGGCAATCGTCAGGGTTTGGGCCGCGGGGGGGGAAGGGTAAACTCGCTCTTAAACGGCACCGTCTGCTTGGGGTTGAGCTCGCTGAAGCTGAGTTTGCCGGTGGCGGGTCGGGCTGGCGGAGCGCTGTAGGCCAGGTTTACCGAAGCAATCGGCTGTTCCGTATGGTTGGTGATGCAGCCGATCAGCGGGTTAGCCTGGGTCCGGTCAGGAACTGGCTCAAACTGGAGGCGGCTCAGCTCGACGGGCTGGGAGGTGGCCGTTGAGGCAATCGGCAAACAGGTGACTGCTGCAACCGGGCTACTGGTGGGGCTGCCTCCCGGACTTGCAGCGGGGCTGGCCCCTGGACTTGCAGCCGGACTCGCAGCCGGATTGGGCGACTCGGTTTGAACATTTGCTGCTCCCAGAGGCGCGGCTGCCACAATCGGCTGGTTGGCTCTGCCCTGGGCCACGGTGAGGTAGCCCTGGTATTCGGCCAGCTTCGACCGGGCTGCGCGATAGTCAGGGCTGGAGGCCGGGATTGTTTCGAGCTGGTCAATTGCCTGCTGCCAGCGGCTGGCTACCAGTTTCCAGTCATCCACCGACTGGGCAGTTTGGCCCAATGTTACGGCGCTGTCGGCTCGCTCCAGGGCAGTTTTTAGCGCGTCTGGGTTACTGGATGGGTTGCTGGAGGTGGGGGAAGGCGATGCGGCGGGCGGGGCAGGCGCGGTGGGGGCGGCAGGCGCGGGCGATTCGCTGGGTGGAGCCGGAAGAGGGGCCATGCGCGACCGGAGCAGCATGAATCCGAGTACGCCGCCAATGATGCTGCTGAGCGGCACCAGAGCCCAGAGCAGCGACGGCTCTCGCCCTTCTGAGCTGGGATCGGGCGGCAGGGGCGGCGGCGTGTAGTCGGGCGGGGTGTCTGCCAGGGTATCGTCTGGGCCTGGGGTTTCCAGGTCGAGCGGCTGACGCAGATCAGACTGCCAACCTGCCGATTCCGACTCGGCGAAAAACTCGTCGGGCAGTGGCTCCACCTCCTGACGAAAATCTCCCAATCCCTGTTCCAGCGTGTCCTGACTCAGGTTAACTGGCGGTAGAGGGGCAACAGCGCTCCCGGAGGTTTCGTTGGTCTCAACGTCGGGCTGACCCAAGATCGGACTGGGCTCGACCGGTTCGGAATCCTCCAATTCGAGGCGGCCCCAGTCTGAATCAGCCGATAGTCCCCCGGACGGCTCAAGATCCGGCGGCAGCTCCAGCGGTGTAAAATCTTCGGGGGGCAACAGCTCCAGGGAGTTGAGGTCATCCTCTAGGCTGCTAGCTGGCTGGCTGGCTGGTGAAACTGCTGGGTCAGAGGAGTCTGTCGCATCCGTCACCATGGGCAAGTCCGACTCGGACTGAACAGGCAGGGGGGCGGTGACAAATTCGGAAAATTCGGGTGACTCGTTTGCTAAATCTTGCAAAAAGTCGGGCGGAATCTCTTCAAAGTCGTCGTCCGACCCGCTGGCCCAATAGCTGACTGTGGAGCTAGCCGTGGAGCTGGTTGTGCTGTCGGGCAGCTCGCTGACTGGCTCAGGGGATGCGCCCTCTGACTCGACCAACTCGTCTCCAGCCCATTCGGTTTCGAGCACTCCAACTGCTGGTAGGGCTGCGGCTTCGGTCGGGTCGGCCAGCGGATCAGCAAAGGGATCGGTCGCGTCGGGGGTGAGATCAAAGCTAGCTGGTTCTGGGTCAAGCGCGGGATCAATTTCAGTTGTCGCTTCCGCATCCGGGTAGGCTGACGATAGATCGGCGCGCTCTAGATTAGAAAGGATCTGCTGATCTGTCTCTTCAGCGGGGGCAGGACTGGTAAACTCAGCGGTTGGCTGGCTCAACCGCGATTGCTCTAGCACAGCGTCCTCACTGTCCCATTCGATGTCATGTTCCATCATGAAGTCGGGGGGAACGAGATCGGCGGCTGGCGGTTCGGCTGACTCTGGCTCCAGGTTATCCAGATTGATCTCGGTTTCGGTGGCTGGTGACTCGACCAGAGCCTGCAACAGGTCGGTATTGTCTGCGGGCGGCTGCTCGGGCCAGAGGTCTTCTCGGTAGGACTCTTCGCTCAGCGGCTCCTCAATAAAACCAGGCTCCCCATTAAATGCTGCGGATTCTGCGGCAAACAGCTCCTCGATTTGCTGCTCCGAGACGGGGTTGGGGTCAGTTGTATCAAAATCCCCTGTATCAAAATCCCGCTCTGGCGAGCCGACTGCTGAATAGTCTGCAAAAGCGGTTTCTACACCTTCGACCTGTTCGGCGATCTGTTCGGTTCCGGCAGAAGCTTCGGCAGAGGTTTCGGGGCTGGTCAGTTCGGCTAACCAGTCGGGCTCGCTGGCTGCTGGCTCGTCCAGAAGTGGCTCATCCAGAAGTGGCTCGTCCAGAAGCTCGGCTGCATTCAAACTTTCGGGCAGCGGTTCGGGGTCGGGCTGATTGAGAAAGTCGAGCAAATCGGCATCAGGTTCGCCGCTGGGTGGTTCCGGTTCGTCGGCCCACAGCTCGGACGGCATGGGTTCGATCGCGTCAGACGAGGCGGCGATCAGCTCCTGAAAATCGGCTTCGGTGGTGGATTCGTTGGCCAGACCGCCCAGATAGGCAGATTGAGCTTGGGGTTGCTCAGCCGGAAAGTCTTCCAGGGCCGGGTCGGGCGTCAGCTCATTTAAAAAGTCGAGGACGCCGTCGTCGGGCTGGTCGAGTGCGTCTAAATCACTAGACAAGCTGTTTGTCAGCTCGGGTGAGTCGGCCTTCTGGAGGTCCTGCAAGAAATCGGTCGTTTCTGGCCCCTCCGGCTGCGGTTCCTCCTGTGGCTCCTCCTGCGACTCCTCGGCCCAGAGGTCAGCGCTCAGCTCGGTTCGATCTAGATCTGAAGCGGGCTGGGAGGCAGATTGGGAAGCCGTGAAACCTGCTCCTATTCCTGCGCCCACTGCCCCCAGGCCCAGCAAACCCGCTTCTAAGCCCGACTTTGCATCGGACGATTCGGGGGCGGGATCAGGCTCGGCAGGTGGCTCAACTGCGGGGCTATCTGGCTCTCTATTGAATTCTCCATCTGGCCCAATCAGCTCATCAAGGCTCTGGATTGTGGTGTCTTGAACTGTAGTGTCCTCGCGGCTCTGAATCGTCGTATCTTCCAAACTCTGGATTAGAGTATTGTCGAGGCTTTGATTCACCGTCAGATCAGACCCGGTTTCTGGTTGAATGAGTAATGGAGCGACATCGCCTGAACTCATTTCTAGTTCTTGCATCCAGGCCGGATAGCTCGCGCCAACCTGCTGACCCACAATCCGGATCAGACGAATCGATGGAGCACCCAAATTACTAATTCCCTTTTGCACAAAAGCAGTGAGCGCTTGGCGATTGGGCACCCGCTCTGCTTCCAGAGTCACTTCTAGGCAGTCTCCCTGGCGATCGACCTTAGCTTGCATTCCCCTGGACTGAAGCGACTGGTTCATCAAGAATTCGATTGCCTGGGGATCGCCCAGTTTGGCCATTTCTAAAATGTTGGAGTCTGTCATAGCTTCGGGTGCACAAATCGATTTGCTTAATTTTTTGCTCTACAATCTTGGCAGCAGACGCGATCCCGGTCAGCATTTGCTTGTCTCAACCCTCTAACTCCGCCAGCTTATGAGTATTGGATATCTTGCCCTGGTTCTGCACGCCCATTTGCCGTTTGTCCGGCATCCGGAGAGTGACTATGTGTTAGAGGAGGAGTGGCTGTTTGAAGCGATTACTGAAACCTATGTCCCGCTGCTCCAAATTTTTGAAGGCTTTAAGCGAGACGGTATCGACTTCAAAATCACCATGAGTCTGACACCGCCCTTGGTGTCAATGCTGAGAGATCCGCTTTTGCAGGAACGGTACGACAAGCATCTAGCACAGCTGGAAGAATTAACTGCCAAAGAAATAGATCGTAATGCTCACAATGGTCACCTCCGGTACCTGGCTGAATTTTATGCCACTGAGTTTAACAAGGTTCGACAAACATGGCAGAAATATAGCGGCGATTTAGTCACCGGGTTCAAACAATTTCTGGACAGCAACAACCTGGAGATCATCACCTGCGGAGCTACCCACGGCTATTTCCCGCTGATGAAGATGTATCCCCAGGCCGTATGGGCTCAGCTCCAGGTAGCCTGTGAACACTACGAAGAAACGTTTGGTCGCCCGCCCAAGGGGATTTGGCTGCCCGAATGTGCCTACTACGACGGGTTGGAGCGGATGATCGCTGACGTGGGCCTGCGCTATTTCCTCACGGACGGGCACGGCATCCTCTACGCCAATCCCCGCCCCCGGTTTGGCACCTACGCCCCAATCTTCACCGAAACTGGGGTGGCCGTATTTGCCCGCGACCAGGAATCCTCCCAGCAGGTCTGGTCTTCCGAGGTGGGCTATCCCGGTGCGCCCGAATACCGCGAGTTCTACCGCGATTTGGGCTGGGATGCCGAATACGAATACATCAAGCCCTATATCATGCCCAATGGCCAGCGCAAAAACACCGGCATCAAGTACCACAAAATCACCGGGCGCGGGCTGGGTCTGAGCGAAAAAGAGCTGTTTGATCCCCACTGGGCCAAGGAAAAAGCCGCCGAACATGCGGGCAACTTTATGTATAACCGCGAGCGCCAGGTGGAGCACCTGCAGGGCATCATGCAGCGCCCGCCGATCATCGTCTCGCCCTACGACGCCGAGCTGTTTGGCCACTGGTGGTATGAAGGCCCCTGGTTCATCGACTACCTGTTCCGCAAGACCTGGTTTGACCAGTCGGTTTACGCCATGACCCATCTGGCCGAATACCTGCAAAATCACCCCACCCAGCAGGTCTGTCGCCCGGCCCAGTCGAGCTGGGGGTTTCGCGGCTTTCACGAATATTGGCTGAACGACACCAACGCCTGGATCTATCCCCACCTGCACAAGGCCGCCGAGCGGATGATCGAGCTCTCCTGCCGTGAAGCCCAGGACGAACTGGAAACTCGCGCCCTCAATCAGGCCGCCCGCGAGCTGCTGCTGGCCCAATCCTCTGACTGGGCATTCATTATGCGCACCGGCACCATGGTGCCCTACGCCGTCCGCCGCACCCGCTCCCACCTGATGCGGTTCAACAAAATCTGGGAAGACCTGATGCAGGGCAAGATCGACTCGGGCTGGCTAGAGAAAGTCGAGGCAATCGACAATATTTTCCCCAACCTTGACTACCGCAGCTACCGGCCTTTGGGGGTGGGGAGTGGGGAGGTGGGGAGATAGGGGGATGAGGAGATGGGGAGGTAGGGAGTGGTCGGCTCGCAGCGCTCAGGCTGCCGCATGATCGGGTAAAGTCACGAGGATCTAGGAGTCACAAAGATCTATAAAGTCACAAAAACCTGGGAGTCACAAGAATTGGACAGCGGCAGCGGGATTTCTTACCCCCCATCTCCCCCATCTCCCCACCTCCCTACTCCTTAATCTGCTTCACCGTCACGTCAATCGCCTCCACATCCACCGTGCCAGGAGGGGTAAGGCGGTGGAACTGCTTGTGCTCTACTTTCAGGGGCTCGCTGCAATTGGGGCAGCGCATCTGGGTGCCGTTGATACCCGCTGACTCGGTGCCGCAGATGGGGCATTGATCGACTACCAGGTTGCGCTTCAGCCACCAGCGGAAGCCCAGAAACCCTAGCACGGGCGTAATCAACAGCAGCGCCAGCAGAATAAAAAACGATTTAACGAGCCAGCCCAGCCCGACCGTACCCAACAGCCAGACCACGGCCAAGAGGACGAGCCAGAAGCGCAAACCTGCGAATTGGAGGCTGCTGTAGCTGTTTTGATTCACGGGAAATTCCTCCTAGCACAATTGATTGAAAAAGGCGATTAAAGGGGAGCGGCTGAAGGTTGAGCCTGCTGGGCCGGGGTCCAAGGGTTTAGAGCAACTTCAATCCTGTTCTTTAAGGATAAACGAACCGTCAGGCCGCGAAAACCTGAAGCCGATAGGGATTTCTCGCCCGATTCAGGGGCAACTTTCCGCACGTTAAATCGGCCCGGTTGCGGTGTCGCTAGGGATTGACCTGAATGGGCGTCAAAGCAAACCCTGAACATCGTCAGCAGTTCTTGTTAAATTCAACCGATCGGGTGAGCCCGGACAATCCTGAAGCGGCCTGGACCAGCCTGTAAGAGGGGGATACAGTTCATAGAGGATGGCAGCCATGCAAGTCGGGCAGTTGGCGATTGGGATCGGCATTGGGTGGGGTCTGGCTGTGGGGACGGTGGGGGGTTGGGCGGCGTTTCAGCGGTTGCAGGCCGGGAATTCTGCTGTAGCCCAGTCGGCAATTCAATCCGTGGACCAGTCGGTAGCCCAACCCGTGGCCCAGCCCGTGACTCAGCCTATAGCTCAACCTGTGGCCCAGACGGTCAGCCTCACCCAGGCCGAGAACGACTACCTCTACGATTTGTCAGTAGCGCTTCAACCCGCCGAACAGCGACGGCTGAGCGATGCCGAAAAGCTAGCCATGGGCCGCCAGATTGCTGGCTGGTTACAGCAGGGCCAGGACTACTGGGGTGTTCGCAGCCAGTTTGACCAACTCTATCGCCCGCTGCTAGCTGGAGACTACGGCCACAATCGCGATGTTTATATCAAGTTCGCTACCGAACGCCTCGCTCCAGCTTTTGTGGCTACCCTGACTCCGCCACCGGAAGTAATCGTCAAAACCCGCACCCGCTATGTTGAAACTCCTGGCAAAACCCAGGTCGTGCAGGTGCCTGGTCCAACTAAAGTGATTCGGGAGGTCGTGCAGGTGCCAGATCCCTTCCCGGTGCCGCAGCCTTGGCCGGTACCGCCCCATCACCCCCATCATCCCCATCACCCCCATCATCCCTACCCGGATGACCAGACGCCGGATGAATCCTCCAACCCGGATCATCCGGATATCCATGTGGGTCGGCCCCAACCAGAGCCCGATCAGCCGCGAGCCGAATTGCCTCGACCCGAACTGCCCCAGCCCGAACTGCCAGATTTGGATTCACCCAACCTGGATGCAGAAGAGGAAGTAGCGGTTGAGCCATTAGAACAGGACGAAGCACCAGAACCGTCCGCTTCCCGTCCCGAAACTCTTGAGGTCAGCGCTGAGCTGTCGCCAGAATCGGCCCATTAACCGACAGGACCAATGGTGGGCTTAAAAAGCCTGAATCCATTCCTTGATGTCGTAGTCGGTCCAGATGCCGTTTTGCCAGTAGGGGTCTTGCTCAACCAGCTGGCGGGCTGTGGCTTCGTCGGCAGCCTCGTAGACACCAAACACTTTGGTTAAGTCCTGGGTGGGGCCGAGGGTGATTAGAGACCCTTCGGCCTTAAGCTCGGCCAGCCGGTCAAGGTGGGCCTGACGGTAGGGGGCGCGCTTTTCCAGCACGTTTTCGCAGTAGATTCCAAACAGCACGTATTTTGGCATAGAGGTGTGACGCTATGAGGGCCTGCGAGCTAGCAAGGTCAGCAAGTGAGCAAACAGGCGTGGCTAAATGGCGCTCTGTACTTTATCACAAACGCCGTACCCTATTTCAAAGTTGCCAAGTTGCCTTGGGTTGATTCATCTAGGACAGGCGGCAGCCTGCGGGATAGCCGCAAACAAAACAACAGCATCAAAATAGATAGTTAGAGGTGAGAAACCGATTGGCTGTATGGGAATCGACCGGGCGAGAAAACAGATAGCCCTGGGCAAAATTGCAGCCCAGATCGCGCAATACAGCCATTTGTTCGGGTGTTTCAATCCCTTCGGCCACGAC